>JAFWXB010000188.1 GCA_017523185.1 Lachnospiraceae bacterium
ATTGACTTCACGAATAATTGCATCTGTAAATTCTTCCCAACCTTTTCCACGATGCGAATTTGCCTGCATTATATAAATTTACACCTGCCATAGTTTACACTCCTTCCTTTATTCTTTTCTTTTATTATGGAAATCCATTTTTATTACAAATTCTCAATCTGCCAATCAATCGCTGTTTCTCCATGCGAGGTTAAAAATACATTTGTCTGACTAAAGTGTTTACACCCAAAAAATCCATTGTAAGCAGATAACGGACTTGGATGTGCTGCCTTTAATACTAAATGATTTGGATTATTTAACATAGAGGCTTTCATCTGTGCCGGTCTTCCCCAAAGTAAATATACAACCGGTCTATCTAATTTATTGACTTCACGAATAATTGCATCTGTAAATTCTTCCCAACCTTTTCCACGATGCGAATTTGCCTGATGTGCACGAACCGTTAAAACAGTATTTAAAAGTAATATTCCTTGGTCTGCCCATTTCTTCAAATATCCGTTATTTGGAATTGTACACCCCATATCATCTTGTAATTCTTTATAAATATTTTGTAAAGATGGTGGAATTTTTGGTTGACTTGGAAGTACCGAAAAACTAAATCCATGTGCCTGATTTACATTATGATATGGGTCTTGCCCTAAAATTACAACCTTCACTTTACTAAGTGGTGTATTATGCAATGCATTAAAAATATCATTTGCCGGTGGGTAAATTGTTGTTGTTGCATATTCTTCTTTTACAAACTGATATAATTGTCTGTAATATGGTTTTTTAAATTCTTCCCTAAGGGCATCTGCCCAATCATTTGTCAACATTGCCATAATCTGTTCTCTTTTACCTTTATAATCGTCTTTCCATTTCTATTTACAGTTTCAAAATCCAGTTTTTCCTGTTGTAATTTCACTTTCTTTTCTTCATCTTCTTGTAATTCTTCTTTTTGTGCTTTTATCATCTTACCTTGTAATGTACCCAAAAGTCCCATTTGTGAATTTGCTGTGTTTCGAACACGTTTTCGAACATCTGTAAGTTCTTCTTTTTTCGTTTCTACATCTCTACCTCTACGAGTATCCTGTTCAATTTCGGATTTTAATACATTTTCCTGTGCTTGCATCTCAGATACTACTTTTCCTTGGTGTTTGATTCGAACCATACCACCATCTGCAACTGCAATAATTTCTGCTCCAATTTGTGATAATCCTTGTGGTTCTCTCTCATTATTCGCTTTTTCTGCTTTTTCTTCTTGCAATCTTTCTTTTGCTTCGTCTTTTTCTTTTTGTAATTCTAATTTACGTTGTTCTAATTGACGATTCAATTCTTCTATTTGCTTTTGGAGTTCTTGCTGTTTTTTCTTTCGTTCTTCTGCACTCATTTGCTTATCTTGAGAAATTGACTGAATTTCTTTTTCTGCATTTGCAATTTGAACTCTTAAATTCTTAGTAAGCGAATCATTATCGCTATTTGGCATAACTGCTCCTGCTTCTATTGATTTTGTATTTATACTGTCAACTCTCATGCAAATTCCCCCTTTTTAAACTATATAATTACAAGTTTTGCAATTCATAACTGTTATTTTATTCAAAAATCTGATATAACATAAGTTCGATATTCAAATTTATAATCAAAATTACAGATAAACATTATATTTTTATAATTTAATTATATTTATACTTTCTATACATTTTTAACAATTTGTCGAACTCATGCTAAATAAAGAAAAATTAACAGAAATTATAGTTTCAGTTACAAGATAATATCTCTATAATAATTATAACATTAATTATAATATTTGTACAAAAAATACAGAATTATAGTTATAAATTTAATACTTATATTAACGTCTGACAGAAACTCCTTTTTCAGCTAAATATTCCTTTAAATCTAAAATTTCAAGTTCTTTAAAATGGAATAATGACGCAGCAAGTGCAGCATCTGCACAGCCATCTGTTAAAGCATCATAAAAATGCTCTTTTGTACCTGCTCCACCTGATGCAATCACAGGAATAGATACACTTTGTGAAACAAGACGTGTCAATTCAATATCATATCCTGCTTTTGTTCCATCACAGTCCATACTTGTTAAAAGAATTTCCCCTGCACCTAATTTATCGGCTTTTTTTGCCCATTCAATTACATCTAAACCGGTATCAATTCTTCCACCATTCTTGTATACATTCCAACCCGTTCCATCTTCTCTACGTCTGGCATCAATTGCAACAACAACACATTGACTTCCAAACTTTTCTGCTGCATCACTAATCAACTGTGGATTATTGATTGCAGAAGAATTAATGGAAATTTTATCTGCACCTTCACGCAATAATACCTTAAAATCTTCTACGGTACGAATCCCACCACCTACGGTAAATGGGATAAATACCTTCTCAGCTACAAGGCGTACCATATCAACAACAGTTCCACGATTATCACAAGAAGCTGTAATATCCAAAAATACAAGTTCATCTGCTCCTGCTTTATCATATGCTGCTGCAATTTCCACAGGGTCTCCTGCATCTTTTAAATTTACAAAATTAACACCTTTTACAACCCTGCCACCATTTCCGTCCAAACAAGGAATAATTCTTTTTGTAAACATTTTCATCAGCCCCCTATCTATTTTATCTGTGCAAAATTTCTTAAAATATGTAATCCAACTGTACTGC
>JAFWXB010000189.1 GCA_017523185.1 Lachnospiraceae bacterium
AACACTTAAAACTTATGAAAAAAGGTTCTGTTATTGTAGATATTGCAATTGACCAAGGTGGTTGTTGTGAATCTTCTCGCGTAACTACTCATTCTGAACCGGTATTTATTGAAGATGGTGTGGTACATTATTGTGTAGGAAATATGCCGGGGGCAGTTCCACATACTTCTACTGTGGCATTAGCAAATGCAACATTCAAATATGGAAATATGATTGCAAAATTTGGTTTGGAAGAAGCCGTAAAAATGGACGAAGGTCTTGCAAATGGTGTAAATATTTATAATCACAAGTGTACAAATAAGAATGTAGCAGATAGTTTAGGTTTAGAATATACAAATTTATTTGAAGTGATTGCTTAAATAATTTAAAATTATATTATAACTATAATTGATAAAATAGAAAAAATTGCACAAAAAGAGTATTTGTTTATTATACAAAGATATTTCTTTGTATTTTGTATAATGGACAAATTTGTACAATATTTTAAATTTACTGATTGATAGTTATAATTCAAAAGAAATAAAAAATTCCATAAGTATAATATGAAAGAACAAAAACGGTTATATTTATCTATGATAAATATAACTGTTTTATTTTATTTTTTTCCAAGTTCCCAAAATGCAACAGCACTTGCAGCAGCGACATTTAAAGAGTTAACGCTATGTGACATAGGAATACGAACGGTATAGTCACAATGTGTAATGGTATCTTCAGAAAGTCCTTCGCCTTCCGTACCTAAAATAATTGCCAGTTTTTCCCCTTTTCGTAAACGTGGGTCATCAATCGAAATGGAATTATCAGTTAATGCCATAGCAACTGTTTTAAAACCGAGATGTTGCAATTGTTCGATATTGGTAGTTGATTTTAATGTAGTTTTAGATGTAGAAATTAAGTCTGTGTTTGAGGATACTAGGTTGTGTTGTTTTGTTATTATAGATTCTAATGTATTTTGGGTTTGAAATTCCGAGCTGGACATAGGAGTTGTATAGGATTTTATATCTGTTTGCATAGTTACAGGTTTGTTCGCTGATAAAAAAGTCCATGGAATTTGAAATACTGTTCCCATACTTACACGAATCGCACGTCGATAAAGGGGATTACTACACATAGGAGTAAGTAAAACGGCGTCCATATGTAAAGCAGCAGCAGAACGAAAAATAGCTCCTACATTCGTAGGATTTACCACATTTTCAAGTACAGCAATACGTCTTGCATTAGAACATATTTCTTCAACGCTTGGAAGTATAGGGCGATACATGGCACATAACATTCCACGTGTCAATTGAAAACCGGTAAGTTGTGTTAGAATATCAAATTCTGATGTATAAACAGGAATATCTTTACAACGAGTAAGCAGTTTTTTCGCTTGTCCGGCAATATGTTTTTTTTCTACTAAAAAAGAAATTGGAACATAACCTGCATTTAAGGCACGTTCAATCACAAGAGGACTTTCTGCAATAAAGATACCTTTTTCCGGTTTGTGACGATTTAAAAGTTGTGCTTCTGTAAGTCGTGCGTAGACATCTAATTCCGGTGCAGAAAAATCGGTAATTTCAATAATATTTTCCATAAGGTCTCCTTTGTATGTGATAGATTTTCAAATAGATTATAATGTTATTTGCATAATTTTGCAATGTATAATAAAAATATATGTATTTCATGTGAGTTCGATAATTGACAATGCTTTGTGAAATGAGTTAAGGTGGTAAAAAGTGGAAAGATATGTTATATTTATATTATAGAGTGAGAAAAGAAAAATAACATTTGTTAAGATAATGTGATTTGAATGAATATTTCTGTTTGTTTTTTTATGTAATAATTATAGTATGTTTTAACACAATAATATATGATTTTTATGGAAATTTTAAATATTAGGTTTATTAAAGTAAGTTAGAAAGGAATAAAATTATGCAGGAGTTTCAAAATATTGCACATACATTTGAGCCGATTTATAACAAAGAATCGGAAATTTTAATTTTAGGAAGTTTTCCGTCTGTAAAATCTAGAGAAAATAATTTTTATTATGGACATCCACAAAATCGTTTTTGGAAAGTGCTTGGAAAGGTATTTGGAGAGAACACACAGAACACTTCGTTTTATGTAAATGATAGTGTTATTGATAAGAGTATATCCAATAAAAATTTGAATGATATATTTTATGTACCACAGACAATAGAAGAAAAAAAGGAATTTTTATTGACAAATTATATTGCAATATGGGATGTGATTGCAAGTTGTACGATTTCGGGTTCAAGTGATACTTCCATTCGAGATGTCGTTGTAAATGATTTTACGGAAATACTTAAAAATTCCAATATTTCTAAGATTTATGTAAATGGTGGAAAGGCTTATGAATTATATCGCAAATATGCTGAACAAAAAACAGGAATAAAAGCAATTAAATTGCCTTCTACAAGTCCTGCAAATGCAGCTTGGAATTTGGATAGACTGTATGAGGCTTGGAAGATAATTAAGGAATAAATAAAATATTGCTTAAAATTTTATTTTATAATGACAATGAAAAATATGAATTCTTTAAAAAAGTTTTTAAAATTTTTTATAAATTCTTAAAGTTTTGAAAATATTAGATATGTTAAAATATATATGTTTTTATATTGAAATTTTAGCAGTATATATTTTGTATAAAAATTAGAAAGGAATGATGT
>JAFWXB010000190.1 GCA_017523185.1 Lachnospiraceae bacterium
ATTATCCCATTTGAAGGCATATGGAATAAATCATCAAAGTTATCTGAAGGCAGATATTCTAAATTTATTGTATATGAAGCAAATAAGCCACATCCGAACAGAGAAAATGTAGATGGAGATTATATTGAAATTATGGAAGTTGAATTAGACCATGAAAGAGAGGTACCTGCCGGAACTAAAAGTGAAACAAGACTTAGTATTGACGAGTGGGAAAATTTGATAATTGAAGCAAGAGACCCAATGAAGCCGGATAAACCACCAATCAAAGATTCCAGAAAGCTTAAAAATTTAAGTTATTAACTATATTAGGAGGCTCTAATGGAGAAAGATAGAAAAAAGTATATATTAGGTTGTGATATTGGAAATGGATATGCATATATATCCGTACTTTTAAGTCCTGACTCTGACCCATTACCAATGTTTCCGGCAGGATATAATTTAAATTCTATGGGAATGCCAACAACAGCATATATAACACCACCTGACGGAAGTAAAATAGAAGTCTTCAATGGAAGACCTGCAATTAAAAGATATGCAAGAACACCTGAAAAATTTGTTCATGCTGTAAAAACAAGACTAAAAGAGAATACAATTCAAGTAGAGGGAATTTTAGAACCTGTTTCTACAGAAAAGATATATGCTGCAATTGCAAGAGATTTAATTGCATTAGCAAATGAAGAACGCAAAAATAAAGGCGAATCACCTATTTATGAAATTGTATTTGCATTTCCTGCTTCCATTTCAGATGATATTGCTTTGTTAAATCGTATGCAAAAAAGTATTGAAGATATTCAGTTTGGCAATCAAAAAGTAAAAGTAGCAGGTCGATTACCAGAACCGGCAGCTGTTGCAATTGATTATTTATATTATATGCAACATCTTGCAGAAGAATCGATTCGTTTGAAAGAAGACCATTTTACGGTTTTAGTGTATGACTTAGGGCATGGTACTTTTGATACAGCTGTTGTGACAGCAAGAAGCAAGGGAAAACCTTATCAGGTACATTCTAAAAACGGCTTACCTGACGTTGGTGGAAAAGACTTTGATACCATTCTTTATAAAGAAATTTGTCGTATATTACAAGAACAATATCAGTATGTGCCGAAAAATGCAAAAGAAAAAGAAGATATTCGTTTAATTGCAATTGAAATGAAACATGCATTGTCCAAGAATGATACAGATATACAAGAGATTCAATTACCAAATGGGGGTTATGCAGAAGTTGAAATAACAAGAAAACAGTTTGAAAAGTGGAGTTCTTATTTAATGAATCAAACTTTGGAATTAGTAGAAAATGTTTTAAATGATGCACAAGCTCAAAAGATTAAAATTAATGCTGTAGTGCTTTCCGGTGGTGCAAGCCAAATGCCTATGGTAAAAAATGGATTAGAAAAGTTATTAGAAGATGAAGCTATTCCGATTCATGTATATCGAACAAGTGAATCTGTTTCCTATGGAACAGCACGTTATGCTTATGGTTTGCAACAGAAATCGGAACCACAGCCACAACCGAAACCAAAAGAAGATGAAAAAGAGGATACTACGTCAGAGAAAAAAAAGGAAAATCCAACAAATGAACCAAAATCAAATACTATTTTAGAGCAGTTTACGGATTGGTATTATGGAATTTGGGTTCCATCAAAAGAAAATATTGCAGGTTGTGTGCAGTTTATGGTAAAAAGTGGAGAAAAATTACCTGCTGTTTCAAAAACAATTTCTTTGATAAGTGCCGAAAGATTAAATATCAAAGTATATCGTAAAAAAGTTGTTAAGGAAGCAATAACGGAGGTGGAACAATGTGACAGTATTATATGGCTTCCATTTGATGTTCCACCTAATAGTAAGTGTACTATAAAATTAGTGGTACAAGAAGATTATAATGTACAAGTTATTTGTACAACGAATAGTGGATTAGTAATTGAAAAAAGTACAGCTGATAAATGGAAATAAAAAAAGAAGGGGGTTCGTATGGGACTATTAAAAAGTAGAAAAAGTGCTTTGGAAATATATCGAGATGGTTATGATAATAGATATCCATATAAAAAATTAAATAGTAAACAATTTTTTATAGATTTACGTGAAGCAATTGTAGAGGAATTAGAGAATCAGGGATTTTGTGCATTAATTAATCATTTTTTGGATACTATTATAAGACCACAACAAGAACTAGGTGAGGCAATTTGTATTGTTGTACAGGAAATGGATAGGATTGTTTATTCTGTATTAGAAGATATTATTCAGAAATATACAACAGGTAATTTTACAAATGTAGAAAATTTGGTAGAGGTACCACATGCAGTTGAATTTGGCACAATATATCAAAATGGAGTTCCATTTCCGATAACAACAATTGTAACTTGGGATAAATGTAGTAGTCTTAATAGTTATCGAAAGCAAGAAGATTGTTTTCAATTAAAAGATTTGCTATGTAATGTACGAAATTATGGACAAGAAGCACATCTTAAATTCTTACAGAATCCAACAACTACGTCCAATACAGTTAATCTATTACAAAAAGGTGTGCAATCTATGCAGTCTATGTATGATAATCATGAAGGAAAAAAAATTATAGAAAAAGCACAACGTGATGCTAAAGAGATTATTGATAAAGCCAATGAAAAAAAACAAACAATTTTAGATGAAGCTAATATAATTAGAAACAATGCAAATGCAGAAAGACAAACAATCTTAAATGATGCACATGATGAAAAGGAACGTATCTTAAGAGAGGCAAATGCTGAAAGGCAAACAATTATTAATAAAGCAAATTCAGAAGCACGACAAACAAAGGAACAGGCTGATATAGAATATACATGTCTTGTAGATAGTGCAAATCAAAAGCTAGAAAAAGCA
>JAFWXB010000191.1 GCA_017523185.1 Lachnospiraceae bacterium
ATCTCCTGCATAATGAAAATGATTATTTCTTATATATGCCAATTCCTTTTGAATTGCAGAAAATAATTCATTCGGTTCAAAAACATCATCCGACCATGTACTCTTTCCACCAAAATATTGCAAAATTCTTTTGTCTACATCATCTTTTAAAGTAGTCAATTTCAATTTTTTATCTAATACATCTTCATTATTTCCCTTTTTTCTTTCAGTTTCTTTCATTACTGCAGTAGCAAAATTATTTATAGCAAATGTAATATAACGTGATATTTCTCTTTCAACAGTTTCATCTGCTTTAATTCTCTCATAATCAAAACTGGTAATTCCATTTTTAAATTCAGGAAGTATTTCCCCTATTATTATATCTTTTTGACTCTTTATATCTGTATCATTTGGAATCGCAAAATGATATACGGCCTTCCCCATATCTATATATTTGGTCGCAATAAAGGCTGTCCATTCTTTCCATGTTTGATTACATAAATACGCAACAGATACTTTATGTGAACTTAAATCACTTTTTGAAAGCAAAATTTTTTCTGCACAATCTTGAAAATGCTTCAACCAAAATTTATCTGATTCGGTAATATCTTCGATAGCAACAGCTTCACGATATCTCTGAATAATGGCATTTCTCAATATTCTCTTAATTTCTGATGTTAATTCTTTTCTTTTTGCTTTATCACCTTTGGCTTCTTCTCTTTGTGATATCAATTCCGTAACATCTGCAAAATCAACAGAAGCATCTTCTTGTAATGTTTCAAAATTCCATTCTACAACGCCTCCACTTTCAGCATCTTTATATGTATCTTTACCACAATAAAATAACAAAATTAATGCTCGTATATGTCGTAACATCTGTTTACGAATATATTCTGTTGCCCCTGCATAATCTTTCATAAATTCAAAAATCCACTTTTTCTTATGATGTTCTGCACTTGCAAGCTGAAGCTTATTAGTTTCTTTATTGTATTGTACTTTTACAGACTGATTTTCAATAGATTTTACAATATTTTCAATTTGCTTTTCTTTTCCATAATCTTCATTTATTAATGATAAAACAATTTTTAAATGTTCATCTGGAATATCTAAAAGTGCATTTTTATAGTCTTCTCCTTGCGAAAACGCATATAAAAGCTTTGATATAATATCCGGAATATAAATTTTTTGCCCATTATCTATTTTAATCTCTCTTTTTAAACTGGCACGTAAAGAAAGACAGACAAAATCTTTTGTAATAATTTCAGCATCCAATTCTCCAAAATTATATATATTTTTTACTTCATAATTTTTTAATGCTTGTAACTGTTTTTCTATTAGTTGATGCATTTCTTTATCCGAACTCCAATTTTGAAGAATCGTTATTTTTATAAACTTTTTAAATTCTCCCACTAATGTTCCATACAATTCTTTTTTTGTTTTGTCAATTTTTTGTACAGGTATAAATATACTATATAACTTCTGTGCTTTCTGATTTATCTCTTGCACATATTCTTTTAATGCTTTTTCTTCTAGGTGCTGTTCATTCGGATAAGCATATAGTATACCACTTATTTGTTGCTCTTTTTCTCTAACAGCTGTTTTCTTATGATTTACTTTTGATACTTTCATTCCCTTTCTCCTTAAAACTTTCAATACCTTTTGTTTGTATCATATCATTTCCACTCCAAATTTCAACTATTTTTATTCAAAAAGTAGGGCAACCAATTTCTTTAAAATCATAAAAAAGTAAATATTTATGTCTATTCTAAAACATATCTACTTTTTTAAGAATACTTATTTTGGCTACCCTACTATATTTATACATTTCTTATTTTTGTAAACTCTTACTTATGGTAATTTATCATTTTTCACTACATAATGAGGATTAAAATATGTTACTCCATTATAAGTAGCTTTATCCCCATTAACTTTTGTTACATAACCATAATATCCACCATTTTGTAATAATTTATCTGTTATTGCAAAATGTAAATGTGCTCCGGCAGAACTACTTCCTGTATTTCCAAATACAGCTATTTTCTGACCTTTTTCAATTACTTGACCTTGTTTAACTACTGTACTACTAGCTTTTAAATGAGCATAAAAAGAGTATACCGTTCGTGAATTTAATGTATGTTTAATAATAACATAATACCCATTAGAAGAATTATAACCTGTTTTTACTACTGTACCATTTGCTGCTGCATAAACATTCGAATTACCATTTTTTGATGCAATATCTATTCCCACATGATATGGTCTTGAAGAACTTTTACTATAATATGTACGCCAATTATTTCCACATACAAATGTATTTTTCATTGGATACTCCCAACTTGATGCTTTACTTTGTACTGTTGAGTCACTTGTATTTTCAATTGCTTTTTTTATAATTTCTGCTGCTGAAACATACTGTCCTTGTTCCTTAAAACGAATATTTAGGCGTTCCCATTCTAGAGGCTTACTACCATACGCTTCTAATGGTGCGTTTGTCTTATCTATACGAACACATAACCACTTATTATTCACTTGTGCTTTAATATAAAAATCATTTCCTTTTAAATAAATACGATGACATTCCCACTGCAAAATTTTATCTGCACATGCTCGAACAGGTGTATCGGTAATATTATTTGAAGCACTTAAATATTTGTTATTAGCTAAAGCCTTAAATCCAACCCAGCCATCTGATGTTAAGGAAGATACTTGAAAATTCTCCCATGTCGATGCAGTATTACGATTACAAAAAATTGGAGTATTGCTATAATCTTTATCTGCACATATATATTTACCATTCTGTACCGACTGAAGTGTAATCGTTTTTCCTGCAAAATATGCAGTAACATCTGTCATACCTGCAACATCACTATTATTTGTTGTTTGAGAAATCTTTACATATTTATTAAAATTATCCTTTGTAACCCATGCCATTCTCCAACCGGACGGATTACTTACAGAACCGATATTATATAAAACCTGTACATAAGAACCGGAGGTTGCAAGCTTATATACAATATCTCCTTTCGAAATAGAACCTGCTTTCTGTGAAGAAGAAGCTCTGCGATAAGTTGTCATTCCTGCAGAAGCACTTCCTTTTTCACCAGGTGCTGTTGC
>JAFWXB010000192.1 GCA_017523185.1 Lachnospiraceae bacterium
AAGTCAATAACTTTTCAATATCCAAACATTCCATAACACGATGTATGGCTGTTCCTCGCAATAAACCATAATTGATAGAATGAGAGGTTTCTTCTGATTCGGTATCTATTTGGGTATATTGTCCATGATGTATTTCATAATTTTTTGCAAAGTCCGGAATATAGCTTTCTTGTTCTTGCAATAAAATATCTGCTGTTTCTGTCAAACCTTCTTGTTGGTCGTATGTTTCTAACATGGACATACGTTTGATTTCGGACACGGAATATTTACTTTTACGGTCTGCTTCTTGTTTATATGGATATTCATAGGAAAGATACGTTTGCAATTCTTTTACTATGGTTTCATCTGCTGTATATATTTTTTTAAACATTTCTTCTTTGGATAAAATAGTATCTGCAAGCTGTTTTACTTCGATAGATGCAATATCTTTTGCTTCTACAAATGTAAATTCATATTTATTTGGATAAGAAAGAATTGCAGGAACTATCCAATCCATATAAGATTTTGCTTTCATTCTCTGTGAAAAACGAAGTGCTACGCCTTGTTTTGCCATACCTTTATGTTTTTTATACAAAGAATCGCGTTTTTTTACAGTTCCTGTTAAAATCAATTTTTCTTTGGCTCTTGTTAATGCTACATATAACACTCGCAATTCTTCGCCTAAATTATCTCTGCGAATACGGTCTGCAATCTCTGCTTTTATAAGACAATTGCGTTTCATTCTTGGTTTACTTTGAATTTCGTCTAATCCAAGCCCCATATCAGGGTGAATCACTGCTTTATCGCGACTATCCGTTTCATTGAATTTTTTGGAAATTCCGGATACAAATACTACCGGAAATTCCAATCCCTTACTTTTATGAATTGTCATAATGCGTACAACATCTTCACTTTCGCCCATAACATCTGCTTCACCAAAGTCTACATCATATTTTTGCAATTCATCAATATATCTTACAAAATGAAACAGTCCTTTATAACTTGTTTTTTATATGCAATAGCTTTTTCCAAAAGCATATTTAAGTTTGCTGCTCTTTGTCGCCCTGCCGGAAGTGCTTTTACATAATTTGCATATCCTGTAACATCAAAAATATAATATAAAAGTTCATGGATTGGCGTATCAGATACTTTTTCACGCATTTTTTGATAAAGCTGATAAAAATAATGGAGTCTTCCTTCTGTCTCTGTTTGCATTAATGTTAAAGCCGATTTTGCAAAACCTCCACCATGATTTTTTTCATAAATTGCAATTTCTGCCAATTCCTCATTGTCAAGTCCTACAATTGGAGATTTTAAAACTGCTGCCATTGGAATATCCTGATATGGATTGTCTAAAATTTTCAAAAGACTTAACATCGTTTGTACTTCAATAGCACTAAAATAGCCTGTGGAAGTTGATACATGAGCCGGAATCCCACATTGTCCTAAAACTTCCACAAAGTCATTTCCCCAACCTTTTAAACTTCGGAATAAAATAACAATATCACTATAACGTAATGGACGTAACTTCTTTGTTCCTTTATCTAAAATTTGCATACTTTGTTTCATCTTATGAATTTTTTCTGCCACCATACGGGCTTCTAATTGTCGACTATCTAATTCATCTAAAATACTTTCTCCTGTCGTTTCATCCAAATCAAATATCAAAACTTCTGCTTTCATATCTTCTACATTTGGATACTCTGCTCCACAATACAATGCAGAATCTTTGTCATATGCTACATTTCCTAAATCTGTTTGCATAATTTTATAAAAAATATCATTTGTAAATTCCACAACTTCATTTCGACTTCTAAAATTTTTGTGTAAATCAATACGCTGACATTTGCTGTCACAAAGCTCATATGTGTTAAATTTTTCCATAAAAAGTTCCGGTCTTGCAAGACGAAAACGATAAATACTCTGTTTTACATCTCCTACCATAAACATATTGTGGTGTCCCAAATGTTCACGCGAAATCGCTCGCATAATTTCTTCTTGTACTTGGTTACTATCCTGATATTCATCTATCATAATTTCATCAAATAATTGTTGAAATTCCATAGCTGTTGGACGTAATTCTTTTGTTTGTTCATCTACAAGAATTTTTAATGCTGCGTGTTCGACATCTGAAAAATCCATCACGTGTTTTGTCATCTTTCGCACTTCCATAGCTTCCATATAACAAATTGCCAAACGTATCAGTTCTAAAGCCATTGGTTGTATACGTTGTAATTGTTCAAATAATGTAGCAACGGACATAGAAAAATAGCGACTGTTTAATACTTTAATTTCCTCTTTGATTTCATTTCTTCCTGTTGAAACAGCTTCTTTTTTTAGGATATCTCCTGTAAAACCTCGAATCGCCGTAAGTGTAGAAAATTTAATATTTGCAAAAAATTGTTGAAATTCTTCAAATGTATGCAATGTTTCAATATTTTCAAAAAGTGCAATATCTTTTTCTAATGTTGCTACATATTTTTCGGGTCCATCGGGAGCAAGTGCAATCTCTTTTAATGCAACTAATTTATGTTGCATTTCCAAAAGTACAATTTTTACATAGGAACAAATTCCTTGTATTAAATCACTTTCTAACAATTCTTGTTCTGTCTGTACTTCATATAAATTAGCAAGATTTTCTATCCATTCTTTCGGCCATGGATTACTTGCTGACTGATGATAAATTTTAGCAACCATATTTTTGACAGCTTTATTACTGCGTTTATCGGAATAGGCATCTACAAGTTGCAAAAAACGGTCTTTTTCCGGTTTTTTTTCATTTTGTAAGGATTTTATTACTTCTTGTCCTAACAAATCTTCTTCAAAGTTCTTTTCTATACTCAAGTTTTTCAAATCTCTACTATCTAATACTTGAATATTTTCTTCTAATTTTTTACATCTTTGATATTCTTTTTCAAATACCTCATTTAATACATCTATTTCTAATAACTTGACTTCTCCTGTATCTGCAATACGAAAATTAGGGTCAAGGTCAATTTCTTCAAAATAATTACGCACTACAAATAAGCAAAAACTGTCAATTGTTGTAATTTGTGCATTGTGAATCAATGTCTGTTGTCTTTTTAAATTTTCGTCTTCCGGATTATCTTCTAACATTTTTTCAATCGCATTTGCAATACGTTCACGCATTTCTGCTGCTGCTGCTTTTGTAAATGTTACAACTAAAAGACGATCAATATCAACAGGTTGTTTCTTATCTGTAATTTTCTTTATAATACGTTCTACTAAAACTGCTGTTTTTCCGGAACCGGCAGCAGCAGATACTAAAATATTGCGATTTCGCAAATCAATTACTTGTTGTTGTTCGTTTGTCCACTTCATATCCATCATTCCTATCTGTTTTTCTATTTTGAAATTCTATTTTATGTGAGTTTTATAATAAAAAACTATATTCTATAAACACGCAAATACAAAAAATTGCATAATTTTGTCTTTTGCAATCTCTTTCTATTTCAAACAAATAATTTTATCAATTATAGTTATATTTATAAAACTCACATAATTCTTACAAACCTATATTGAATTTTTATATATACATCACTCTTTTTCCAATGCTAAATCAGTTTCCATACGTTCATATACATCTTCTTTTTTCAATTTTGGCAATCTTCGATACTCAAATCCAGGTATCTTTAAGTCAAATTCGCAGATAGATTTATATGGACAATACTCACAACTTGTATTTTCTCCCTCTATATAAGGATTTACACTTACTGTTCCGTTATAAATTTCTTTTCCTTTTTCTGCAACTTTCTTATTCACATATTTTGCAATCAATTGAAATTGTTCTGCTGAAGCAATCTGTGATTGTGCTTCGGAAAGTTCTCCTGATTTTTTAATGGTAACAGGAATGACATCCGATTTTGTTTCAAATTCATCATCCATTGCACGATAAACAGCTTCTTCTCGATTTACAAGACCATCCGGTTTTAATTCTTTTAAAATAGCTTCTTGTACTTCTTCTTCCGACAATTCACCTGTTACCTCAATAACAGGGTCATCTATATGATAATAAAATAGTCCTCCAGGAATCACTTCTTTTGTATCATGTTGTTTCTTTTCTAATTCCATTGCAGCATTCATATAAATAACAAGTTGTAACTGTAATCCATGATATAACTTCACCAAATCAAATTTTGTATTACCGGATTTATAATCAATTACTTTTACATAAAGACGATTATCATCTTCGCATGTATCCAAACGGTCAATTCTACCTTTTAAATGCAATTTATTGTGATTTCCCAAATCAAATTTTAACGCATCTAATTTATCTGTTTTTGAAAAAGAAACCTCAAAATTATTTGGAACAAAACGACCTTTTCGCACCTGCGTTGTTAATGCCCATACTGTCTGACGGAAAATATGATTCATACGTTTTGCCATATAAGCATTTTCTGCTGTTGCATAAATACTTAAATGTGGATATCCAAGCACGGCTTCTTCCATAGATTGCTCTGCAAAAGTATCACGCACTTCTTCAGGAATGGAAAACCAATCATATTCCGAATTTGCTAATTTATTACTGTAAATTTCAATTGCCGAATGATATAAATTCCCCATATCAACACTTTCAAAACCACATTCTTCTCGTTCTTTTAATTGCAGACCATATTGTAAAAAGTGTGCATAGGCACATTTTGCAAAATTTTCCAGTCGGGTTACGCTTCCTTCTATGGTTTTTCCATAAATTGCTTCTGCAACTACATGACTGATTGGGTCTACACTATAATGTTCATAAAAAGCATCTAAGATTTCTTGTGCCTGACGGCGTAAATTCCTATCTTCACTTTCTAAAAAGCATTTTGCAAGTGCAAACCATATCGCATTTTTCTCCCCTAAAATCAAATAATCTTTTGCCGATTCTGTTGTAGATACATCTAATATCTGTTCTAAATCTTCCACGCCATGCACAACGATATCCGGAAACATTCGTTTTATTGTCTGAATCAAATAAGATGGTCGCAAACTTCTTCCTTCACTATCTACACGCGAAAAACTCATATAAAGCTGTTCGGATGGTTTTGTAAGATTTAAGTACAAATAAAATTTTTGAATAAATGCTTGTTCTCTTGCTCCCGGTGCGAGTGTCATATCTGCTTGTTCTAACACTTCTCGTTCATACTGCGAAATAATCCCACCTGCATTTACGGATTTTGGAACAATTCCATCGTTTACCCCAATAAAAAATAAGATTTTTACATGACTTAAACGTGTTCTTTCAATATCCCCAATGGTTACACTATCATATCCCGGTGGAATCACAGCGACTTCTGCTGCTTCAAAACCGGAATCTAAAATTTCTTCAAATTCCTCTATGGAAAGCACTTCCTCACCCAACAACAAGATATATTTTTCAAATAAATCCATTACAATACGATAAATTTGTTCATATTCCTTTGCTTTTGCTTGTTCGCCCGTTTCCAATAATTCTGTTTGTTTTTGAAGCAATTTTTGTTCTGTATTCAAAAGAACGAGATATGTGTATAACGCTTTTATTTTTTGTTTTACATTTGATTTCTTATCATAAAATACATTTGCCACAGGCAAAAATGTTTCCATAAATTGACTTCGCAAATGTTCTAATATCTCTAAATCATATAAATTTTCATTCTTTGGAACACGAATCCATTTTTTACTCCATGCTTTTCTTCCACGAATACCAATCGCAAGCAAATAATTTTCCAACATATCAGCTTCATCACGGCTCATTTCACAAAATCCACAACGAAGTAAACGCATAATCGCATTATATGAAAAATCCATACGCACTACTTCTAAAATAGAACGAATAAATTCAATAAACGGATGAAATAAAACATCTCTTGTTGTATCTAAAAAGTAAGGAATTTCATATTTTCCAAACACGCTATCTGCATAATTGGCATACACATCTACAGCCCCTGTTACAACTGCAATATCATGGTAACGATACCCATGCCTTTGTACAAGCTGATTGATTTTTCGTGCTGTCCATGCCAATTCTTCTTTCGGATTTTTTACGGAATATATTTCAATTTCTTCTACTTTTCCATGTTTTCTTTGATATGTTGTACGGAATAAATTTTGCTCCATAAAATAAAGCGACGGAGCATTTGCAAATCTGCATTTTTTCCCATCGGAAAGCACAATCGGTTCTAATACTTCTGTATTTGTATCTTTTGCAATTCCCATCAATGTACGAATTGTTTTCTTTGGCATATCAAACAATTCCTGCATACCTGTACTATAATAAAAATTTTCTTTTGCATCAATTGTGAGTGTCACACGAATTTCGGAACATATTGTCATCAATTTTCGCAAAAGTTGTACCTGAATCGGCGTAAATCCCGTAAATTCATCTAAAACAAGAACGGCATCTTTTAAAAGTTCTGACTGTTCTGCAACTTCTGAAAGTACAACTAATAATTCATCAGCTGTAATTTGGCGTTTTTCATAGTTGTATTGTAACTTTTTTGTTTCTTTTTGTTCCTCGGTGTTTTCTTGTATATTTATCTGTTTTTCTTCGTCTTGCTTTCTTTCTTGTATATCTATCTGATTTACTTGTGCTTTTTCATTTTCTTTATCTTGTATTTCTTGACTGTCTTGTCTGGAACTTGCAGTTCCATCTAAATATTCCTTAAATCCACGATACATTACTTCCACATCTTTTAATTTAGATGTTAATATCGAAGAAAACGCATCTTCTTTAATACAATCTGCCAGTTGTTCGGGTGTAATATTATATTGCATCAATTCCGAAATAAATGATTTTACTTCATTGATATATCCCATATGTTTCATATTAGAACGAAATACGGTCAATTCTTTTTCCTTTTCTTGTGCCACTTTTCGAAGCACTAAATTCTTTCCCGTTTCCTCTAAAATTTCAATATTGTTCATTCCAAGCGTATCAAATACACGATATGCCAAACGCTTAAAACTCAAAATATCAATATTCATAATTGCTTTATTGAAAGACAAATCTACTAATTTTCTCTGTGTCTGCATCGTAAACTGTTCCGGAACAAGTACCAAATATGTTTTCTTTGGATTTAAAGATGCTTCTTTTACCACATCTTTAAATATATACTCACTTTTACCACTACCCGAATTTCCTAAAATAAATCTTAAAGCCATATTGAACCTGCCTTATTTATAGTTTTTTAACTTTATTATGTACTATCATTTTATTTTAAATTTTAAAAGATAACAAGCATTTATATTATTATTATTTTATTGTGATAATCTATCATTTTATAAAAATTCCTATCCTATTCTTATATTATGCATATTATTATAATATGTATTGTTTTTATATGCATTACATATTATAATAATCATGCAAGGAAGTATAAATCATATGCCACTAAAACCAAAAGAGATGGAAAAGAAAATCCTTGCTGACGGATGGATTTTTAAGAACCAACATGGTTCGCATAGATATTACATACATCCGACAAAACCTGGAAAAGTAACTATTCCCTTTCATAATAGTGAACTTGACCGAGGTACGGAAAATTCCATCAAAAAACAAGCGGGGCTTAAATAGCCCCAATTGTATAAAATTTAGGAGGTGCTTTATATGTTGACTGTATATCCGGCATGTTTCTTTAAAGAACAGACAGGACATTATTCTGTTATTTTCCCAGACTTAAATTGGTTAGCTACACAAGGAACAACACTAGAAGAAGCTATTGCAATGGCTATTGAATGTCTTGCAAGTTATATTTACACTTGCCAACAAGATGGAGATATCATTCCAAATCCTTCTCCAATTGCTAATATATCTGCCAATAATATCGCAAAAGAATTAGAATTAGAACCACAAGAAGCATTTGTCAATATGATAGCTGTAGATGTGAAAGAATATGCAAAAAAATACTTTGAAAAATCTGTACGCAAAACACTCACAATTCCAGCATGGTTAAATGCTGCTGCATTAGAACAAGGTATTAATTTTTCACAAACATTACAAGAAGCTCTATTAACCAAACTGCAAGCTCGTTAATGTTCCTACTTTTATCTGTAAAACATACCACACAAAGAAAAATAATAAGGACTATTGTAAAAATATTATTTTATTTTAATTATAAAATTAAAAACATATACTATTTTTTCATAGTCCTTTATACAAAACATATAATTCTTATAATGTCAATCTACGTTTAAACACCTCATAATTTGTCATATCATTTGGTGGACAATATACTGCAAACTCAATGGTTTCAAATACATTTCTATATTCTTTTAACACTCTTGCCATTGCTTCTGCTACAATCTGTGGTGGATTTTGAAATGCTCCACAACCAAACGCTCCTAAAATAACCACTTCTGCCTTATGATTTCCTGCAATATCCAAAATGCGTTTGATACGTTTTGTATGTAAATTCAAAAGGTCTTTATCGGATATCTTCGCTGCTGTTTTTCCACCATTTGGATTCATTCGATTACTTGGGATTCTTCTTAAATTTGGAGCAGCACAAGTAATAATATCTACTTCAAACCAATCATTTTGTGGCATTTGTTTTGGCTGATTTGTATCTGTTTTAAAGACAACCACATTTGGTGTATAAATACAATCATCATTATATAACGCTGTCATTGTATTTTCTTCTAACATTTTTCTGTGTTGTAAATGAAATTGTCTTGTAGTATTTTCCTCTGAAATACATGGATATAAGGTACTACATCTGCAAATCGCTTCTTCTTGTGCACTTGAACCATTTACAACACCACCACCGGCATTTGTTGCAGAAGCAAAATTTAATACACATACTTTTTTGCCTTTATATGCCATAGCAGCTTCTAAACTTCGTTTTTTGGATACAATTATATTTCCAACTTGGTCTTTTTTTGTAAACTGAATATCCATTTGTTCCTGCTCACAAATTACTTCTTGTTGTTCTTTCGAATCTTTTATAGCTTTTTTTAATACAGGATTTGTTTCATATATGTCCTTAGTATCTTGAAATATCAATCTTCGTTCTTCTCTTGCATCAATCATAATTTCATCTCCTTTTTACGATTTAACAGGAATCCGACACTTCAAAAAATTAAAAACTTATATATTCTTTTCTGTATCAAATCCATGTCTCTTATTCGTTGTAATAGTATCATATCATATTGTGCAAAATTGCACCATTTTTATTTAAACATATAAATTACAAAGTGATTATTCGATTATGAACAAATTGCAACTATATATTTAACTTTTATGCAATTCCACTTTCTTCTGCTAAAAGCATACTTCTTCTTTCTGCCCCAATTTTGA
>JAFWXB010000193.1 GCA_017523185.1 Lachnospiraceae bacterium
AATTCTTTTATTGCATTCCATTCTGTATCGGTTAATTCGTAACGTCTTAACATAGAAAACACCCCTTTTCTTTTATTTTATCATGAAAAGGACAGCAAAAACATAGGTTTTGTGCAATTTTTATTTTTCAAACACGCTCTAGAAAGTCTGGAATGAAATTATTCTTTTTAAAGAATATATCCAAGACAATTTCATTTACAGGGGTTTTGGAACTTGAAGGTGAAGATTTAAATAAATTTTTTAGGGATATGGAAACACCAGCACATGATAAATGGAAACCAGAAAGTCATAGTAATCCAGAATTAGCAAAGGAATATTTTCAAGAACTGAAAAAGTGGGTTACAGATAAAGTAAATGAACTAGGGGAACAGGATTATAGTGACGAAAGAGATATTGTAGGATTGGGTTCTATTTTAAATGTAAATGTTGACCATGAAAATAGTAAAGAGAAAAGGGAAGGATTAAATAATTTACTTGGGGAAATAGAGAAAATCGAGGTTGAAGCTATTAGTAAAACACAGGGGTATTATATACCTGGAAGCGAAAATGAAATTCCAAATAAAAATAAAGAGCAAGAGAAGGTTCAAGGAACAATTAGTGAAGATGGTTCAACAGATGCAATACGAATATTAAAAGGTACCAGAAAGAGAAAAAAGACAGAACAACATCGTGGATTTTTTGAAGAAGAAGGTAAGGATATTATTACAAAGACTATTGGAAAAGGGAGTCCATATCCACTTATGAATCTTCGGGTAATGAGATTATCAGATGGAAAATATAGAATAACATATACGTTGCCAAGAGATTTATCATCAGGACATATTGAAATTGTTACAGTTGGAGAGAATGGAAAAAAGGTTAAGTTAAATGTTATTGAAGTACATAGTATAAAAAATAGTGGTGATTTGTTTGTTAGTAATGGAGAGATTAAATTTAAGGAAATGAAGGGAAAAGAAAAAGTTCAATTAGAATTTAAACTTCCAGAATTAAGAAATTATGCAATGGAGGTGAAAATTTATGAACATAAGCAATAGATTATATACATATCCAATACTTAATCAAGATAAAGACGATTATAAAACATCTAAATTTGAAGTAACAGTTTCGAAAGAAAATAGTACGGTATCAAGTCTTGATTTAAAATTTAAGTTTACATTGATTAATAAAGAAATAAGAAATTTGATGTTATTTGATAAAAGTGCAGAGTATGTGGTACATATTGAGTGTCCTACGACATCATTTAGAACAATTGTAACGGGTGATGTTAGTGGAGAGTTTTCGTATCAGATACCATATAAGGAGTTAAATGGTAAGGTAGAAATAGTGGCATTTGTGTTAGCTACAAAAGAGATTAAAAATTTTTCAAGTATTGATTGGAATGAAGATTTTCAAGGATTAACATTTGATATTCCTAAAGGTGGAATATTAGCATTTGAAAATTTAGATGATTTAATGATAATTAAAGATGATCAGGATTTAATGAATGCATCATCAATTTTTTCCATATATAAAAGAAATACAGATGAATCTAAACCGGCAGTTGTTGAGTTAAATAGTCCTAAAATTAAAATTGGTCTTTGTACAAAAGAGTATAATCTATATAATAAATATGCAGGTATGGAAGAAACGCGTATACTTGTAAATTCGTTGATTGTGTTGCCAGCATTGGTATATGTATTTGAAGAATTAAGACAAGAAGATAACGAGGAAACATATAAGGAAAGGTTATGGTATATATCATTAGTAAGAGCATATAGAAAAAAAGGTATAAATTTAAGAGAAGTGTTGATGGATGAAACAAAAACATCTTATGAATGTGCTCAAGAAGCAATGGATTTAGCGATTAATCTTGCATTAGAAGGACTAGAAGAAATCTTTACTACAAGTGAAGGGGATTCAGAATAATGAAATTATACATCATGAAAAGAATTGCTTTGGATACATTAAAAAGTGAAATGAAAAATATTTATTCAAAGTATTATATTGAGGAAACAAACGAATGGATGACAGATATATGTGGAGAAGATCCATTTATAGAGATTGCAGAAGTAGAACAGTTTGAGTTAGCTGATTTAACTATGCCAAAAGGTACGATAGATGCAGAAAATTGTAAAATTATATATTGGAATTTACGAAAATATATTAGTCCTTCACAGGCAAGTGATGAACGATTATGGGCTGGATTATGTAATGGTACTTTTTATGAATATCTAAAAAAAAGATGGAATTATGTTGGGGAAATAAAAGGTGATGCTGATACAAATGTAAGAGAAATAACATTACGATTCTTCTTTAGTGGAAATGCAGTTAGGAGGGGATTGTATAGAAATACACTTAGTAAATGTTGGTGGGTTGGATATAATTTATATGATGCTTCAAATAAAGAGCATTTTTGGAGAATAGATGCTTTAGGTTCTAGTGATTTTAGTTCAAAAGTATCAGATATTTTTGCATCAAATAATTTTTCATCGAATATCACTATAGTAGATGGAATTATTCAGGCGTTGTTATATTTCAAAAAAAGGGGAATAGTATTGAAACAACGTGAGCATATTCGTTCATCACTTCAAAAATTAAATGCAATTGGGGGAGCTATTATTCTTGATGAATTAAACAAGGATGAAATTGCAAAGATAGTGATAGATAATATTGAAACAATAATTGCAGGAAATGTGGGGGCTTTAGATTTTGAAGAAGCCGAATCATATGAAGAAATAGTAGATGTGGAAGATAATGAATAATTAGTATGAGACATTTGAGTTATAAACTAAAAATAAATATATAAGTGAAACTAACTATATGAATTAAAAGATTGTATAAAAGGATATATCGTAATGGAGCAAGATAAAAAATTAAATGACCTTGAAATGGCAAAAAAACGTAACCATAAGATTATGATTACAGAAGAAGCCATTAATAAAGTTCCAAGAATAAAATATAAGAATATTGCTGAAAATGAATATGATAATATTTGGGAATTGGCAAAAAGTGTTTTGAAAATATCGAAAGAAGAAAATGATTCAAATGAAGTAGCAGTAACATATAGCCTTAACAGCATGGAATTGATTGAACGAGGCGAAAAGTATATTGGAGTATCACTTGGAATGGAGCATGATGTAGACCCATTGGGTGACACAACATCATACCATTTGATTTCATCAGCGAAAGATTGTGTAGTGATTGTGTTACATAATCATCCTTCTTTATCAAATTTTTCGTTGTCAGATATACAGTTTCTTTTAAAGTATGAAACCATAAAAATGATGGTGGTTGTGACAAATTTAGGAAGTATATCTTATTTGGTAAAGAATAAAAAGTATAACTTCCGTAGTGCTGTTAATCTTTTTAATCAGGCAGTCGATAAGAATAATGAAGCAAAAAATTTAAAAGATTTTCAAGATGCCGCAGATTATTTTTTGAAAAATTGTTATAATGTAGGTATAGATTATGACAATCGTTAGGAGGTGCATGGAATGAACGACGAAAGAGTTATTTTGAGTGAACGACCGGAAGATTTAAGAAAAGCTGTTGAGTGGGGACGTGAGCAACAAAGAAAAATATTAAATGAAAAAGGTGAACAGCTTGCAGATGCTCTGATGGAGAAAATGACACCTTTGATTTTACAGAGAAATACCACTAAACAATAGAAAACTTCGTGGGTACACTTTGGGTACAAACAAAAATGAAACTATAAATAATAGAAAAAATATAATGAAAAACAATCATTTTTGAAAAGAAATACAACTGAATATAGGAACGACACGGTAATAAAAATTGAGTGGGAATAGAATAAAAATGGCTGTAGCCATTGATTTTACTGGATTTGTAAAGTGCTTGGTTGCAATTTGGTTGCAGAATGGTAATAGTTTAGTTTAGCACCAATCACTTCGCTGATTGGTGCTAAGAGAACAAGTAAAGCAAGCCAAAGCGACATCCATCTCGCTAAAGGCGACTTGGAATATGGATGTCGCCTATAACAGTCAGCGTATGCTGAACTGTTATGCAGAAAGTGGTAGTGAGGTAAAATGTGAAAATTTGCCTTGCTATTTGATAGAATTGAATAGAAAATAGATGAATTTTTGGAAGCACCACAGAGAAATCTGTGGTGTTTTTGCAAAGAAATGGGGAAGGAAGCAGATTAGTGAAAACATATTTATGGCTTGAAGACAGAACTGGAAAATCCGGTTATATATTTTGGCAAACATTTATGAAACAATTATGTCCGGAAATCGTAGTCGAAAGCAAGAAAAATAATAGTGAATTAGTAAAGGCTGTTAAGGGATTAGAAGATACTGAGAATAGATATATTATTGTGTTTGATAATTCTTTTGATAATTTACAGGTAGTTACAGAACAGAAATTATTAAGGAAATATGCAGATAAAAAAGAGAATGTCTTTTTATTAGATATTATATGCTTTGAGTATTTGTTGCTTGAATTTGAGAATTTAATAGCATGGATTTATGCACCTGATGATGAATTTTTAATAAAGAGAAGAAAAGCAATTATGGCAAGAGAAAAATTTGTTTATGCGATTCAAAATGGTGAATTTAATTATAAGGACATTCAAGCGATTGTAGAATATTGTGAACGTATTGAAAATTATAATGTAGAACAATTATCAGCAAAAATATTATTTGATTTGACAAGAAATACAGGATTTGAAGTATCAAAGGGAAAAATTGGTGAGTGTTGGATAAAATCTTGCTGTGAATGGGAAAATCGAATGGATGATGATATTTGTGGTCTTGATACTAGCAGATTACAACTTAACGATAAAATGAAACATATTTATACAGGAACAAGTCTTGCAACACAGTTTCAGAATCTAGATTTGGAGGTGGTATTGTGATAACAATTTTCAAAAATAAAAAAGATATTCCACAAGAAATGGAATATATCGAATTAAATGATATTTATTTCAATCAGAATACTTCATCGAAACTTGATGATAAAGCGAAAAACATAATAGAAATTATAGACGGAGCAAAGTTAATCAGCAAGTATAGAATACAATCGAGATTTGATGAAATTATTTTAGATATAGATAAGTTATCAGCCGGATGTAAGACGGTCTTAAATGTATTATATAATCCTGATAAGGTATTTTGTTTAAAGGAATGTGGAAATAATGCATTGGAGCTATTATATCAGTTAGAAGCAGGAAATGTTTATAGTGATTATGCATTAATTCCATTTGATATGGAAGTAGTAAATGTGCAGACTTCTTTGGGACAAAAAGAAATTAGGGATTATGAAGAATTAAAGGAGTGGTGGAGTAGTGAAGATTAAGCCAATTGTGATGAATCATTTTTCCACAACACACACATCATTTGTTGTGGATTTTTATTTTACAAATAATATTACAATACTGACCGGAGATTCGGGAACTGGAAAAACAGCATCGTTTTCATTTATAAAAGAATGTATGGCATTGAATCCTGAGATTGTGTGTTTTAACTATTTGGATTATCACAAAGATATTGGTGCTATAATTAAATCTACAGAGAGAAAACTGATAGTGATTGATAAAGCGGATGTGCTATTAAATTATGAGATTAGAAAAAATATTGCAGTAGACGATAAAAACCACAATTTGATAATTGGAAGAAATCAGAAAAATTTTTACTCTACTAGAG
>JAFWXB010000194.1 GCA_017523185.1 Lachnospiraceae bacterium
AGCACTTCACAATCTCGGTTGTAAAGTAAATTCATATGAAACAGAAGCAATGCAACAAATGTTAGAAACAGCAGGATATGAAATTGTGCCATTTGGTACATGGGCAGATGTTTATGTTATTAATACGTGTTCCGTTACGAATATGGCAGATAGAAAATCACGTCAAATGCTTCATCGTGCCAAAAAATTAAATCCAAATAGCGTTGTTGTAGCAGCAGGTTGTTATGTACAGACAAAAGAAGCAGAAGCCGTTTTAGATGAATCAATTGATATTATTATTGGAAATAATAAGAAACATGAACTTGTAACACGTATTGATGAATTTTTGCGTGACAATGGAAAATTAGATATTGTAGCAGATATCAACAAAGAAACACAGGAATTTGAGGAATTGTATTTGGAGAAACCGGCTGAGCATACAAGAGCTTTTATTAAAGTACAAGATGGTTGTAATCAATTTTGCAGTTACTGCATTATTCCATATGCAAGAGGACGTGTAAGAAGTCGAAAAATAGACTCTGTTTTGGAAGAAGTAAATCGTCTTGCCCAAAATGGATATCAGGAAATTGTATTAACAGGTATTCATTTAAGCTCCTATGGTATAGATAGAGAAGATGGTCAAAATTTACTTTCCCTGATACAGGAAATTCATAAAATAGAAAAAATTAAGCGAATACGTCTTGGCTCATTAGAACCCAAAATTGTAACAGATGCGTTTGTATCAGAATTAAGTAAATTAGAAAAAGTATGTCCACATTTTCATTTATCGTTACAAAGTGGTTGTGATGCAACATTACAAAGAATGAATCGCAAATATACAACAGCAGAGTATGAACAAGGTTGTCAGATTTTACGAAAATATTTTGAAAATCCTGCAATTACAACAGATGTGATTGTAGGATTTCCGGGAGAAACAGAAGAAGAATTTGCAACTACAAAAGAATTTTTGGAACGTATTCATTTTTATGAAATGCATATTTTTAAATATTCCAAACGTGAAGGAACGAGAGCTGCTGTTATGAAACAGCAAGTTTCAGAACAAATAAAAACAGTAAGAAGTTCCGAGCTTCTTGCATTAGAACAACGTATGTCAGAAGAATTTCGAAAAAAATTCTTGTTTACAGAACAAGAAGTGCTTTTTGAGGAATTAACAAAGATAGAAGGCATGGATTATTATATTGGATATACAAAAGAATATGTAAAAGTAGCGAAAATTTCCGAAAAATCTTTAGAAAATCAATTAATTAAAGGGAAATTAATACAAATATTGAATAATGAAATTTATCTTATGGAATAAATAAGGTTGTATTTTTCTTCTGATTAGTTTACAATAATAGAATAAGGCTTATAGAAATAAAGAACAAAAGCAAGGGCGTGAGGATATGCAGAATTTAAACAACACACAATATTTTAAAGTAGAAAAAGAACCAGAACTTAGAGTACAAGATGTCTTAAAAGCAGTATTTGAAGCAATGAAAGAGAAAGGATATAATCCGGTAAGTCAGATAGTAGGTTATATTATGTCTGGTGACCCAACGTATATTACCAGTCATAAAAATGCAAGAAGTCTGATTATGAAAGTAGAACGAGATGAGCTTGTAGAAGAAATTTTAAAAGCCTATATTAAAAATGAATCTTGGGATTAGTCAGTAGGTGAAGTA
>JAFWXB010000195.1 GCA_017523185.1 Lachnospiraceae bacterium
GCCATTCCTCTCTTATATGCCGGTGGTATCTCTTGTGGTGTTGGATATACATTACAGATTATTGGACAAAAATATGTACCTGCCACTTTAGCCTCTTTAATTATGAGTCTAGAATCCGTAATTGCTGCTTTGGCAGGTTGGTTTCTTTTACATGAAGTATTGTCACCAAGAGAACTATTAGGATGTATTTTAGTATTTATTGCTGTAATTTTAACACAAATACAAATTCCATTTCATTTTAAAAATGCAAAAGATAAGTAATTTTATAATATCTTATAGAAAATACAAAAATAATCGCTTAAAGTTTACAAAACTTAAGCGATTATTTTAAAATCTCTATTATATATCCAGTAGTTTACAACTTCTTGTAATATGAAACTATTTTTTTAAGTTATAAAGTGGTATTATAATCTATAATTTCTTTACAAATAAAGCACGAATTGCATTCAATACAGCAATTACCATAACACCTACATCTGCAAAAATAGCAAGCCACATATTCGCATATCCTATTGCACCTAAAATAAGACAAATAAATTTTACACCTAATGCAAAAATTACATTTTGATATACAATTCGCATACATTTTCTTGCAATTTTAATTGCTTTTACGATTTTCATAGGGTCATCATCCATTAAAACCACATCTGCTGCTTCAATTGCTGCATCAGACCCCATTGCTCCCATTGCAATTCCAATATCAGCTCTTGACAATACTGGAGCATCATTGATACCATCTCCTACAAAAGCCAATTTCAAACGATTGGATTTTGTTTTTAAAAGTTCTTCGACTTTTTCGACTTTATCTGCCGGAAGCAATTCGCTATATGTGATATCTATACCAAGCGTATTTGCAACTTGTTCTGCAACTTGTGTCCTATCTCCGGTCAACATTACCGTTTTCTTCACGACATTTGCTTTCAAGACCTCTATTGCCTTTTTTGAATTGGCTTTTATAATATCAGAAATCAAAATATAACCTGCATATAAACCTCCAATTGCTACATGGACAACTGTTCCAACTTGAGAACATTCTTTATACGCAATATTTAATCGTTTCATTAACTTCGAATTTCCTACATCAACCTCTATTCCATCTACTTTAGCAATAACACCATTTCCACTTATTTCTTGAATATCTGTCACACGAGTTCTGTCAATTTTTTTTCCATATGCTTTTTGAATACTTTTGCTAATTGGGTGAGAAGAAGCACTTTCTGCAAGAGCTGCATATTCTAATAATTTTTCTTCTATACTATAATAAGAACTTCCATTTACTTCAAATACTTCTTCACTTTCAGTAAGATTATTCTCTCCTAATATAGGATTACAACAATAAATTTCATTGACTTCAAAAACACCTTCTGTCAATGTACCTGTCTTATCAAATACCACACAATCTACTTTAGAAAGTGTTTCCAAATAATTAGAACCTTTTACTAAAACACCTGCATTACTTGCTCCACCAATTCCCGCAAAAAAACTAAGTGGAATACTAATCACCAATGCACATGGACAACTAATCACAAGAAATGTCAATGCTCGGTATACCCAATCTCCCCATTCTGGAGAAAGATTCATAAAACACACTCGAATAAGAGGTGGCAAAATCGCAAGTGCTAATGCACTATAACACACAACCGGCGTATATACTTTTGCAAATTTCGCGATAAAATCTTCCGATTTTGATTTACGAAAACTTGCATTTTCTACTAAATCCAAAACTTTAGATACAGTAGATTCTCCAAATTCTTTTGTTGTACGAATTTTTAAAACACCTGTCATATTGATACAACCACTTGTAACTTCTTCGCCTGCTTTTATATCTCGTGGAAGACTTTCTCCTGTAAGTGCGACCGTATTTAAAGTAGAATTACCTTCTAAAATTACTCCATCAATCGGTACTTTTTCACCTGGTTGTACAATGATGATACTACCAATTTCTACTTCATCAGGGTCTACTTGTTCTAATTTGCCATCCATTTCTATATTCGCGTAATCCGGTCGAATATCCATAAGTTCGCTGATATTACGTCTGCTTTTTCCAACTGCATAACTTTGGAAAAATTCCCCAATTTGATAAAATAACATAACTGCAACAGCTTCTGTATAATCACCACTATCTGTCACAGCAATCAAAATTGCTCCAATCGTAGCAACTGCCATTAAAAAGTTTTCATCAAATACTTGTCTATGATAAATGCCAAGTCCTGCTTTTCTTAAAATATCATATCCTATTATAAGATAGGGAATCATATACAAACAAAAACGTAGCCACCCTTTTACTGGTAGAAAAGCAAGAATAAGCATCATAATTGCAGAACTTATGATACGAACAAGCATTTTTTTCTGTTTTTTCGTCATAAATTCATCTCCAAATTTACATATACATACTATTTTTATTAAAAAGTGCTATCTGCTAAAAAAATAAACTTTTCACATATTTTTTGCAATATAACATCTATTCCCTGACACTCCCCATAGCTAAAGCTAGGAGTTTTACGATACTTTTTGATAATTATAATTTTTAAAATTTTATCAATTATAAATAAATTTCAAA
>JAFWXB010000196.1 GCA_017523185.1 Lachnospiraceae bacterium
GGTATGGGAAAATTGATTCAGACACCAACAGAAACAAGAATTGAATGTAATTATTATGGAGAACCATATACATTGGCAAGAAGTGCCAAGAATTTAGAAAGTATGCATATTGAATACGATTATCTTGGTCGTGGTGATTGTGTAGATATTTCAATTCCTGATGATAGCTTTTGGTGTTATTTATCAAAACGTGATGCAATTACAAAGATTTCTTTTGCAACAGAAGAAATACATAAATTGGCAATGAAAAATGCAACTACAAAAAAGGAAAAATAAATTTTGGGTAAAAGGAGGATAAAATATCCTCTTTTTCTTTTGGGAAATTTATTGTTTTTTTATTTACAACAATTAAAAATATGTTAAAATAATAATGATAGTTCGTTATAGATATTGATATAATGGAATGAGTATTAGTATTTCTTTTGGAAATTATATAAACTGCTCATTTTTTATTATAAAATATTTATAGAATTAATGTTAAGCTATAATTGGTAAATTAGAAAAATTGCGATATATTCGTGAAAATTTTGTAAATATTATAATGGAAAGGATAAAATAGCAATGAAACGTGTGTTATTAAAATTAAGTGGGGAAGCTTTAGCAGGTGACAAACATCAGGGATTTGATGAACCTACCGTAACTGTTGTTGCAAATCAAGTAAAAAAATTAGTAGATAATGGTGTACAAGTAGGGATTGTAATCGGTGGAGGAAATTTTTGGAGAGGTCGTTCCAGCGAAACAATTGATAGAACAAAAGCAGACCAAATTGGAATGCTTGCAACCGTTATGAACTGTATTTATGTATCTGAAATTTTCCGTTCTGTTGGCATGAAAACAGAAGTTATGACACCATTTGCATGTGGTTCTATGACAGCTTTATTTTCTAAAGACTTAGCAAATGCTTCATTTGCAGAAAATAAAGTATGTTTCTTTGCAGGTGGAACAGGTCATCCATATTTTTCAACAGATACAGCAACTGTACTTCGTGCAATTGAAATTGAGGCAGAAGGTATTCTCCTTGCAAAAGCAATTGATGGTGTATACGATAGTGACCCGAAAGTAAATCCAAATGCAAAGAAATACGATGAAGTTTCTATTCAGGAAGTTATTGATAAACAGCTTGCAGTAGTAGATTTAACAGCTTCTATTATGTGTATGGAAAATAAAATGCCAATGTATGTGTTTGGTTTAAATGAAGAAAACAGCATTGTAAAAGCGATGAGTGGAGAATTTAACGGAACAAAAGTTACCGTATAATAGAATTAGGAGGCAAATAAAATGGATGCAAGATTAGTATCTTATGAAGACAAAATGAAAAAAACAATGAGCAATTTAGACGAAGAATTTGGTTCTATTCGTGCAGGTCGTGCAAATCCTCATGTATTAGATAAATTGCGTGTAGATTATTATGGTACACCATGTCCAATTCAAAGTGTTGCAAACGTTAGCGTACCGGAACCAAGAATGATTTTAATTCAGCCATGGGAATCATCTTTAGTAAAAGCAATTGAAAAAGCAATTTTAACATCTGATATCGGTATCAATCCAAGCAACGATGGAAAAGTAATTCGTCTTGTATTTCCGGAATTAACAGAAGAAAGACGTAAAGAATTAGCAAAAGATGTTAAGAAAAAAGGCGAAGGTGCAAAAGTAGCAATTCGTAACATCAGACGTGATGCGATTGACCATTTGAAAAAACTTGGAAAAGCAGAAGATATTTCCGAAGATGAAATTAAAGATTTAGAAAACAGCGTACAGAAACTTACAGATAAATATGTAGCAAATGTAGACAAAGCTGTAGAAGCAAAAACAAAAGAAATTCTTACTGTATAAAATTATTGTAAAATAATAAAGAAAGGGGTTGTTGTACAACCCCTCTTTCTGCTATTATGGAGAAGTTATAAAAGTTGACTTTTAGTTATAAAAGTATATAATCATTTTGAGGTACAGTATTTGTTTTTTATTATGTTTAAGGTTTTATAGTACATACGATTGATTGAATGTAAAAACCTTATATCTTAACTTCTTAAAGTATATAAGAGTGCCTTTCAAACAAAAGTTCTTAACGGTTTTCTCTTTGTTTTAGGATATCACAAGAATATGTTTGAAATAATAAAAATTTATAAGGCTTCTCCCACTACATAAGGGTAGTGGAGGTTCGTCTGTAACAACTGAAAGGATTTAATTTATGAAAATACCACAACATGTAGCAATTATTTTAGATGGCAATGGAAGATGGGCAAAAAGTAAAAATATGCCTCGTAATTATGGACATACCGTAGGTGCAAAAAATGTAGAAACGATTTGTCAGGCAGCAGATGAAATAGGAATTAAATATTTGACGCTTTATGCCTTTTCCACAGAAAATTGGAATCGTCCGGATGGCGAAGTAGAAGCATTGATGAAATTATTGGAGAGTTATTTAAAAAACTGTATCAAAACAGCCGAAAAAAACAATATGCGAATTCGTGTAATTGGAGAAGTGGGAAGGCTTTCCGAAAAATTTCAGAATCGGATTAAGGAATTGGAAGAGGCTTCTGCAAAAAATACGGGATTGAATTTAACGATTGCGATTAATTATGGAAGTCGTGATGAAATGCTTCGTGCAATGAAGCATATGCTGGAAGACCATGATGCAGGGAAAATAGGTTTAGAAGATATAAATGAAGAAGTATTTTCTTCTTATTTAGATACAAAAGATTTACCTGACCCGGATTTAATGATTCGTACTAGTGGAGAACAGCGTTTGTCTAATTATTTATTATGGCAACTTGACTACAGTGAATTTTATTTTACAGATGTGCCATGGCCGGATTTTCATAAAAAAGAATTGGAATTGGCGATAGAAGCATATAATAAACGTGACCGCAGATTTGGCGGACTTACGGAAGCATAAGAATTTTTGGATATTTTAGGATAGAGAAAGATTGTCCGTTTGTTGTTTACTTAATAAATATATGAATAAGTAGCAAAAGCGGAGTGCAAATATTCTCTTGACTTATAAATAGGAAATTAATTGAACCAAGATGGGAGGATTTTATTATATGTTTAAAACGCGATTACTTAGCGGAATTGTTTTGGTTATTTTGGCTATTGGAATGATTGTAGGTGGCGGAAATATTTTATTATTTTCTACGTTAGCAATTTCAATAGTAGGTATGTATGAATTATGCCGTGTGTTTCAAGTAGAGAAAACACCACTTGCAATAGTAGCTTACATAAGTGCGGGCTTGTATTATTTAAATTTAGCTTTTCGAGTGATACCCGATGCGATGATGATTGCTATGGTATTTTTGATTGTTATGATGTTTATTTATGTATTTTCTTACCCAAAATATGAAGCAAAACATTTGATGGCAGTATTTTTTAGTTTCTTTTATGTATCGGTTATGTTATCGTATGTATATCAAATTCGTTGTTTGGAAAATGGCTTATATCTTGCATTTTTAATTTTTATTTGTTCATGGGGATGTGATACGAGTGCGTATTGCGTTGGAAAATTAATTGGAAAACATAAAATGTCACCAATCCTTAGTCCGAAAAAGTCAGTAGAAGGTGCAA
>JAFWXB010000197.1 GCA_017523185.1 Lachnospiraceae bacterium
AAAACAGGGTATTTTTACCCCCCTCATGAAACAAATGGAACTACGTTTAAAACTAACACATCTTTTATCTGAAACGGGAGAAAACAAATGAGAAAAATTTTACACTTTCTGATTATTGTTCTCATGCAAAAGTAGAAGGTAGCGAAGATTATACGGTTAAAATTAAAATGAAGAATAATAAACTTCAAAATATGCGTTGTACCTGTCCTTATGCTTATGATGGCGAATATTGTAAACATATGGCAGCAGTTTTATATGCAATTGAAGATAATAAAATAGTGAATCCCTCTATAGATAACCATCAAAAAGATACACAAACAAAAGAAAAGGAATTAGAAAAAGTGATTGCTTCTATTCCGGAAGATAAATTGCGAGAGTTGGTATTCCAATTGGCATCAGAAGATATTTCATTAGCAAATCGTATTTATACACAGTATTCGAATATTTGTGGAGAACAACAGATTTTATATTTGAAAAAAGAAGTTGATAGAATTTTTAATCAGTATTCGGATAGATATGGTTATATTGACTATCGTGAAATGTTTGATTTTGTAGAAGAATTACATACTTTTTTAGAGGAAAAAGTCTATCCATTAGTGGATAAGTATTTGCTTATGCAAGCATTTGAGTTGACAAACTATGTATTTTGTTGTATTGGCAATCAAGATATGGATGATTCGAATGGTGGAAGTAGTGAAATAGCAGAACATTGTTATGAGTTGTGGCTATCTGTTTTTGATAAAGCAAATGAAGATGAAAGAAAGCAGATGTTTCAATGGTTTGTGGAGCATAAAAAAGGATATGTTTTTGATTATATGGAAGAATATATCGAAGATATTCTTATGGAAGAATTTCAAAATGAAGATATGCTTCGTGAAAAATTAGCAGTATTGGATAGAGAAATTCAAATGATAGAAAAAAATAAAAATTCTGGAATTTCGGAATATCAAAAATATGAATTTGTAAAAAATATTCAAAAACGTATGGAACTTATGGAACAATTAGATTTTTCTGCTCAGGAAATCCAAGAGTATCGTGCGAAATATCGACAATTTTCCGATATAAGAAAGTTAGAGATACAAGAGTATATACAAAAAGGTAAGTATGACAAAGCAATTGAAGTTTTAAAAGAAAGTAAAAAATTAGATGTAAATTATGCCGGTTTGATAGCACATTATAGTAGTCAGTTGATAGAACTTTATCAAAAGATTGGAGACAATAAAAATTATAAAGAAGAATTATTATATCAAGTATTTTCTGTCTACCAGAGAGATTTAACATATATTCAAAAATTAAAGCAAATTTCAACAGATGAAGAATGGATAAAGTTACAGAAGCGTATTTTAATTTCAGGGTCTACAAATAGTATCAAATATGACTTTTTACAGTCAGAAGGTATGTATGAAGAATTATTGGCAGAAGTTATAAAGAGCAATTCTATCTATTTGGTAAATCATTATGAAAAAGTATTAAAAAAGAAGTTTCCAATGCAAGTTTGTGAAATTTATATTGCGTATGTGAAACATCAAGCTGAACAAGTATCAAGTAGAAATCACTATCAGGAATTAGTTGCATATTTGAAAAAAATTAAAAGTTATCCACAAGGAAATAAAAAAGCTCAAGAAATTGCAGATGAATGGAAACGAGAATATCGTAAACGTCCTGCTATGATGGATGAAATTCAAAAAGGTGGATTTTAATTGAATGAATAAATTTTTATTTTAAATGTATGGAGTATTAAGTAGTAGGTAAGAGAAGGTATTTATATTTAATTAACAGTTTGCATATTTTTCTTTTTTTCACACATACTATGTAAAAGTTATGTAAATATAATTATTTACATACTACCATCTAAAATATAAGTGTTTTAAATGAACATTTTATAAAAAGGAGTTCCTAATATGTGTGAATGTGACAAAGACGTTAGTCAAGATACCATCAAACTACTCCAAGAATGTGATGCAGGTTGTAAAATGGCAATCGACAGCATGGAGCAAATCGGAAAATATGTTACAGATGAGAACTTAAAAAGTATTATTAAAAAATACAATGATGACCATATCAAGTTAGAAGAAGATATTCATCGTATGTTAAATAACATAGGAGCTGAAGAGGGTGAATCCAACTTTTTTGCAAAAGCATCTTCATGGTTTCAGTCTGAAATGAAAATGCTGATGAAAGGAGATAGTCACCAAGCAGCAAGTCTTCTTACGGATGGCTGTAATATGGGAATCAAATCTCTTTGTGAATATAAAAATCAATATAAAGCAGCAGATGAAAAAAGTGTTACATTTTGCAACAAGATTTGCGAAATGGAAAAGCAGATGTTAGAAGATTTAAAAGAATATTTATAAACAAGAAAAAGGCAGGATATGAAAAAGATTTCACATTCTGCCTAATTTTAATTCAATATGTTATTAGTAAAGTTATACTATCTATAAATAGTTTTTTATTATGTATAGTAATGGTTTATTTTATACAAACCTATCCAGCATAATCCCTGAATACACGCAACTAAAATATGGTGCTGCAAACGTTCTTCCAGGGTTTTTATAAGCTACAAGGAGTTTATTTACATATTTCATTGGGTTAATAGCAACATTGTCTGCTTTTGCTCCAATCGTATCTTTAAAACGTGATAAAGTAGCAAATGTCTGTTCCGAATGTTCCGGTGTAATTGCTTCTGTTAATTTTTCTCTATCGAGAGAAATTTTACCATCATCGGCTACAATTAAACCAATATTTCCAAGAGATTCTCGACGTACTTTGGAAATAAGGCTCATTTCGTTGTATAAACGATTTCTTTCATCTTCAGAAGAAGCATTTGGATTTTTAGTTAGGTCTAAAATACCATTGAATGAGTTAATTAAGGCCATGACGTTATCTGCAACAGCATCCGTATTTGTTTTAAATCCAATTTGTGCAGAAGAATCATCTTTATGTATATCTTTTAAAGTAATTTCAAAAGAATCGTTTAAGGTAAATGTATTGGATAAAGAACTATGTTCCGTACCATCTAATAAGAAAATGGAATTTTGAGGTAAGGAGGTAATTTTATCAATACCAAGTGTTTTCATAACGTTTTTTGAAGCAGAGCTTCTATCCGGAATGATTTCAAATAGTTGTTTTTCGCCTTCGGCTAATCCTGTTTGTGTGGAAGTCAGTACCAAAGCACTACTTCCGATACCACCGGTTTGTTCTGTACCATTTCGAATGGTAGCAGTTACACCAAGAGAAGATTTATTTACAAGATTTGCAAGTTTTTTTAGGATATCTAAATTTGTTTCTCCATCATTGACATTAAATTGGAATTCATAAGAAGACATATTTGTATTTAAGTCAAAGGAGTAGGAACCTTTGGAAAAAGAAGTGTCATCATTGCTTAAATAATTCCCAACATTTATTTGTGGAGAAGAAAGGCGTTTGACTTCAATATCAAATGATTCAATTTGATTTTCTTCTGTTCCATTTCCAACATACTTTACAGCAACAGCATTTTCATCACTTGAAACAGCCACTTTTTTACGAAAAGAGTCTTCAAATTGACCATAGTGGTCAGAGAGTGAAGCTACAACGTGTTGAATCGTTTTGGCATTTTCTTTGATGTCAATGGCATAACGTACTGCTGAATTATTGTTGTAAAGTTTGTATAGAGGAGATTCTTTATTTGATTTTACAATGTGGTTATAAACTCTGCGTAATTCACTTTTTTTATGAGAATCGTATCGCGTTGGTTTTAGATTAGCATATGTAGATAAATAATAAGCATATGCATTTTCAACTTTATTATTCATAACTCTCCTCCTTTCTTCGTCCTTGAAATGTGCTTTTACAGCATAGAGAGTATTATAAATCCATTTATATACATATATTATAACCTCATATTTTGGTAATGACAATCATTTTTTTATAATAATGTAAATTCAACAGATAAAAAATTTATTTTTTGATTTAAAGATTTTTCATTTATTTTATAAGAGGATTGATAAAATATGAGTTATGTAATGCAAATTTGTCATTTTTATACTATATTTTATAGTTATTTCCAATAAAAAATGATTTTCTTATAAAATTTTAAAAAAAATATTGACGGGGAAAAAATAACGTGCTATATTGATAAGGCTTAAAAATAGGTCTTTTTTTTATGCTCTTTTTTATAGCTATATAAAAAGGGCAACAACAAATTTAATGAATTTAAACGGAGGTGGAAGTTGTGCGTACAAGAATTACATTAGCATGCACAGAATGCAAGCGTCGTAATTATAATACGACAAA
>JAFWXB010000198.1 GCA_017523185.1 Lachnospiraceae bacterium
AAAAAAAGCCTTGATTTCTCAAGACTTTTTTTACTTATCGAATTTTTAACTACTTCTTTAAAATCACAATCTTTATTATCTATTTTCATAAACTTTTTATTTTATGTATGATTATCTTGACTGTGCTGATTTACGCTTTACACTTTTAATTGGAATATTAGCACAAATGGTAGGGGCTTTTCCTTGTCCATCTGATTCTGTTTCTGTTAATTGAATTTCTAATCCTTGTACATCAATATCAAGATGTTTTGAAAGCACTTCTATAATATCATTTTTAATAGATTCCATAACATCAGGAGAACATACACCATCTGATACTAATAAAAATTTCAGACGGTCTTTGGCTACATCACTTGAACTTTTTTTTCGAAAAAAATCCATGATTTTCATAGTCCTTTCGCCTCCTTATTTTCCTTTGAACAAACCCATTAATAAAGATACGATTCCTTTTTTAGAATCTAATTCAATAAATGGAATGTCTTCTCCCATGACACGCTTACTAATATTTTCATAAGCCTTTCCTGCCATACAATCAGTTCCAACAAGTGGTTCTCCATTATTTGCTGCAATAACAACATTTTCATCATCCGGAACAACACCAATTAAATGAACAGAAAGAATTTCACATACATCATCCACATTTAACATATCTCCACGTTTTACCATATCAACACGAAGTCTGTTAATAATCAAATCAATTTTTTTCATTTCATTTGCTTCTAATAATCCAATAATTCTATCAGCATCACGAATTGCAGAAACTTCCGGTGTTGTTACAATTAAAGCTCTATCTGCTCCTGCAATCGCATTGCGAAATCCTTGTTCAATGCCGGCAGGACAATCTAATAATATATAGTCAAAATCATTACGAAGCTCATCTACTAACGCTTTCATCTGTTCCGGTGTTACAGCATCTTTATCTCTTGTCTGTGCCGATGGAAGCAAAAATAATTCCGGAAATTTTTTATGTTTAATCAATGCTTGTTTTACACGACATTTTCCTTCAATAACATCTACAAGATTATATACAATACGATTTTCCAATCCCAATACAACATCTAAATTTCGAAGTCCAATATCTGTATCAATCATAACGACTTTTTTATTTAACATTGCAAGACCTGTTCCTAAGTTCGCTGTTGTTGTTGTTTTACCAACTCCACCTTTTCCTGATGTGATTACAATTACTTCACTCATTCTCTCTTTCCTCCCACTAAAAATATAACTATATCGCCGAAAAGCAAACATTTGTTTATATTGTATACTTTTCAACTACTAAATTTCATTGTAATACTTATAAATTATTTAAACACCCTTTTGTTATTGGTTCTATACTAATACCTTCCTCTTTTGCTATTGCAATTTTCGGGGTGTATTTCTCTATATTTGTCTTTGCTTTTCTTCGGAATCGTTTTTTTGTTACTTCTTTATCCGGACTTTTTGCAAAATGTTGTCCAATTTGTAGTTGAATCGGACTCATATCAAGGGCAAAAATAAAGCAATTATCATTTCCTGCAACACCTGCATGTGCATTTCCTTTTAAAGAACCTAGTACCACAATATTTCCTTCAGAAATAATTTTTGCTCCGGGATTTACATCTCCGACTAATGTAACGCTTGAAACACATTGTAACACTTGTCCCGAACGTAAATTTCCTTTGTAAAAATCCGGAATTGTTGGCGTATACATTTCTTCTGCTAATTTTGCCTGTTGTCTTAACATTTCCTGCGATTCTTCTGCAATACTCGCAATCAATGCCTCATTATAAGCCTCCACACGCGTTTTCATAGCTTCTTCCAACTCACTATTATTATCCATAATACTAATAATCTGCATTGGACAATGTTCCATAATTGTATCTACAATACGAAACATTTCTTCTTCCGAAAGTTCTCTCCCTTTAAAAGAAACTGCAAGTTTTGTATTTTTGAAAAAATTACCGGAGGCTTCAAATTTTTCAATAATTGCTTCCAACAATTCTTCAAATGAAATTTCACTATTTAATTTCAATTCCATTCCATATTTATTGTGCTTTATCCTGACATACTGCGTCATATTTCGCCCTCCACAAAAACATCTTCTTTGACATTGTACTTTATATATAACAAATATGCAAAGTTTTTTTGACAAGTTTTTAATGAAAAATACTATTTTTTCAATTTTTTTATGATTTGCAATCTATTTTTTCTTTTTCTTTGTATTTTTTCCACTTAATTTTTCTTTTATGTCTTTTTTCATATTTCTATGCACATTTTTGGCATAATCATTTAAATTTTCTAAACCAAAATCATCTTGTTTTGAACGATTACAACGTCTGCAAAGACATTGCAAATTGTTTAATTTATCACTTCCACCACGACTTTGTGGAATAATATGGTCAATATCTACTTCTTCTTTTCTTAATTTCTTTCCACACTTTACACAAGTATACCAACCATGATTACTTTTGTTTTCTCTAAACCAATCTTCTCTGTAGCCCATGTTTTTCCTTTCTGTAATTAGCATAGTCATAAAATTATAAATGCAAAAAGTCCTTGAAACTCAAGGACTTTTACACATTCATACGGGTGACAGGAATCGAACCTGCACGGTCTCCCACCAGAACCTAAATCTGGCGCGTCTGCCAATTTCGCCACACCCGCATATTTTAAATTGTATATCTTTTAAAACATTTTTAGCACATTGCCACACTAGATTATCATTTTTAATTGTATTTGTCAACCTTTATTTAAGCAAAGCCTTACAAAATACAATGAATTAATTTAGAGAATATTTAACGTGAGTTCGATAATTAACAATACTTTGTAAAATATTACATAAAAATCTGCAAATTCCTTATTTTGATAATAAAAATAATAGTTTATATTTATTTTTAAAATTTATCGAACCCACGTTATTTAAAATTATAATGATAAATAATTTTTAAACATGCTCTATCTAAATACTTACTTTATAATTTCTGAGTTTCTAATCTACAATGACGATTCCATTTTCTTTAATTGTAATTGTCATTCCATCTTTGACATAATCTAAAAATTCATCACCCAAACAATCAATTACAGGCATTGTAATATCATCAATCCATACTTCTGCTAAAACTGCTCCTGCTGCTGCAAGTGAATCAATATGATTAGAAAATAACATACATGCCGGTTGACGTTTCATTGCACATGCACAATATAATACCAATCCACCTGTTGTAGAACCAATTGTTTGTGGAAGACAAAGTGCTTTGCCTGCAATCGGTTTTCCAAATAATTCTTGATTATTTTGGTCATTACATTTTGCAGTTTTATCACCAAATTGTAATGCTTTTTGAAGGGAAGCTAATGTATTAAATCCACTATGGGTAACAACTGCTTTTACTTTTGCAGTTCCCGGAGTTACTACACGACCTTTAAACTTTTTCATTACTTTTTCCCTCCTTTTGTAATCTGAAGCAAAATTTCATTATCTGTATAATAACGTGCTGTTGTATAAGTACGCAATTTATTTGAGGAAGTAATCACCGGCATTTTTGCACAAAGTGGATTGTTCATATACATAAGTGGACAAATATATGAAGTAATCACACCTGTTTTCTTTAAGCGTTTTGCATATTCTATACGTTCAAATTCTTTTAAAACTGCTGGTGCTGCTGTAAATACGGTTGGAATTACTACTTTTTTATTACCTGCTTTTTTCAGTCCTTTTTCTATACGAACTGTCCAATTCTTTAATTGTTGTAAACTCATATGTGGACACCCCATAAAACAAAGTTTTGGCTGTGCATTTTTGTCTTTCCACATAATTGGATAATTCTTTTTTACACGTCTTAACTCTGCATCATCAATCACATAAACTTTTGCATTTTCTGCAATTAATGTTTCACCTAATTCTTTTGCTTCCGGTGTTACATTTTCTACATGATATAAACCTACTGCACCATTAGAAGCTGTTGCAGCTCCAAAATCTTTCAAATAAGTACAAGTTGTATCATTTAATTCTGTTCCTATCCATTTATCCAATCCTTTAATATATGGAACATCTTCAACAACTTTCATGCCAATTGCAGAACCAAGAAGCTGTGCTTCAGGTTTTTTATTTGTTTTTACTTCAATAATCCATGTAGCTTTTCGCCCTTCGTCTGTTACAAGTCCAAAATAAGGTACATATCCTACAATCGAACCCATTAAATCCATAATGCCTGAATTTCGGTTACAACGTGCACCTAAAACGGAATTGGCATATACAACAGCAGAAGATTCCGACCAACTTAATACTTCTCCTTTTTTCGGTTTATTGCCAACTTCGTCCATATAACAAGTACATGTAAAGGCATCTTTTTTCATAAGTCCTAATTTTTTCAATTGTTCTTCATAAAATTCTTGTTTATTGTACATAAATTTATGAAAAATCAATTTCTGTAAGAGATTTGCAGGCACATTTTTATCCAAAGGACGTGGGTCTGCTGAAAATTTCTGTCCGGAAACGACACCTGCATCTAATAACTGTTCCATTAATTCATAAACCGGGTCAAGTACACCCAATCCAAAAGAAGTTACTAGATGATTATATTTAGAAGTAACAGGCACCATTTCTTCTGCTCCAAATGCTTCTCCAAACATGACAAGTGTTTTCATAACTTTTGCCATTGTTTCGCCTTGTGCACCATTTAATATTTCCTGTTGTTGTTCTGTTAATTTCATCATATTTTTTCTCCTAAAGCTTCATTGCTACATCCCACGCATTCCAAATGACCGTACGCAAGTTTCCAACTTTTTGTGCATCACCTACAATATGTATATGTTTTGCTTTTGGTTCAAGTGGTGCCGGTTCATAACCTGTAGAAAGAATCACGCTATCTGCTTGAATTTTAAATGATTTTCCATGCTTATTGATAGCTACCACACCATCTTTCATCACTTTTTTAAGTTTTGTTTCTAAATGCACAGGTACTTTATTTGCTTTAAAGAAGTCACGCAAAAAGCTTGTATTTGCAAGACAAATTCCCTTTACTGCAATTAAATCATCTTTCATTTCTATAATGATTGGTTTTTTACCTTGTAAATATAAATCATATGCAATTTCACAACCGGTTAATCCACCACCAACAATCACTACGTTTGCTCCGACTTCTTTTTCACCAAGTAAATATTCGGTTGCATTTATAGCATATTCAGCACCTTTTACCGGAATTGTTTTTGCAGTAGCACCCGTTGCAATCACAACTTCATCTGCATTTAATGTGTTTACGTCTTTAACTTCTGTGTTAAATTTTAACTTAATCGGATATCTTGTAATTTCACGTTCATACCAAGCAATTAAATCACGGTCCTTTTCTTTAAAGGACGGAGCTGCTGCTGCAATAAAAATACCACCAAGTCTATCTGTTTTCTCATATAAGGTCACAGAATGTCCACGTTTTGCACACACAATGGCAGTTTCCATACCACCAATTCCACCACCAACGACTGCAATTTTTTTCTTTTTCTTTGCCGGTACAATTTTGTATTTTTTCGACTGCATCACAGGTGGTACAAGTGCACAACGTGCTAAATGGGAAGTATCACCAAAGTCCTGATTATTAGCAACACCTTTATAATGCGAAAAATTAAAACAAGCATTATGACAACAAATACATGGACGAATATCTTCCAAACGATTTTCAATCAATTTTGTAATCCATTCGCCATCTGCAAGGAACTGACGAGCAATCCCCACACCGTCAATTCTGCCTTCTGCAACTGCTTTAGCTCCTACATCCGGTTCCATACGACCTGCACAAACAACAGGAATATCTACAAATTTTTTAATATGTGCTACATCTTCTAAGTTGCAGTTTTGTGGCATATACTGTGGTGGATGTGCCCAATACCAAGAATCATATGTACCATTGTCTGCATTTAACATATCATAACCTGCATCTTGTAAATATTTCGCAGCTCTTTCACTTTCTGCCATATCACGACCAATTTCCATATATTCTTCTCCAGGAACTGCACCCACACAAAAATCCTTTACTTTGGATTCTACAGAATAACGTAACGAAACCGGAAAATCTTCTCCACAGGAAGCCTTAATTGCTTTTACAATATCGGTTGCAAAACGATAACGATTTTCAAAAGAGCCTCCGTATTTATCTTTTCGCTTATTCGTATACTTTAATGTAAACTGGTCTAATAAATATCCTTCATGTACTGCGTGTACTTCTACACCATCTACACCTGCTTCTTTACATAATTTTGCTGTTTTTGCAAAAGCATCTACAATTTCTTCAATTTCTTTTACAGTAATTGGTCGACAAGTCACTTTATCCGACCAACGTGAAGGCAATTTACTTGGACTTGCTGACTGATAAGAAACATCAATAATCGGTTTTGCAATTGTTCTTAAAATAGGATTCGTATGAAGTGGCACTACATGGTCTGTGATTGCCCATGAACGACCCATACCTGCTGTAAGCTGTATAAACAACTTTGCACCTGTTTTATGAATTTCTTTCATAAAAGGTTTCAATTCTTCAAACATTTTCTTATTTTGCCATAACCATCTTCCACCAATTGTATCTTTAATTGGTGCAATTCCCGGAATAATCAATCCTACATTGTTATTCGCACGTTCCAAAAAAAATTTTGCTGCTTCTTTGTCAAAATGATTCGGTTCCATCCATCCAAACAAAGAAGTTCCCCCCATTGGACAAAGTACAATTCGGTTTTTAATTTCTACATTTCCAATTTTCCATGGCGTAAATAGTGGTTCATATTTTTTGTCCATATCTTCCCCCTCTTTCTTTTTTATTTTTAGACACTTGCAAAACCTGAATACTAACTTTGAAGTAATCTTTTTGCTTCATGCCCTATTTGCCTTTTTATTTTGCATCTTCATATTCTTATAAAAATAGAACTTCTTAATTTCTATCATAAAATACACAAAATTTTATCTATATCTATTATCTCAAAACAAAATAAAAATAAATTTCAAATTTTTTTGTTTTTTGTTGATTTATCAACTTCTTTGTATTATAATAACTCATTGTTGATTTGTCAACTTCCCAACAATTTCCAAGTAACAATCCTCTGACCTTATTTTATAATAGAAAGTAGGAATGCGTAAATACTAAAAATAACACAATATGTAAAAATTTTTACCAAACTTTGGATTTCTTTTTGGGAATTTATTTTATATAATGTAGTTGTAATATAATGTATGTGATTATTAAAAAAGGAGAAAAACAACATGAAACTGAATTACAAAAGAACGATACTTATCGGTCTTGCCTTTATGTCAATTTCTGCATTTTGGCAGATGTATGACAGCGTTATCCCACTTATGCTCAAATACAGCTTTGATTTGGGAGAAACAGTTACAGGTTTTATTATGGCAGCAGACAACGTACTTGCATTATTTTTGCTTCCACTCTTTGGTTCTTTATCCGACAAAGTAAATACTCCTATCGGAAAACGTATGCCTTTTATTATAGGCGGAACAATACTTGCACTTATTTTCCTTATGTTGCTTCCATTTGCAGCTCAAAACCAAAATTTAATTCTTTTTGTTGTAGCATTATTTTTAATTTTAATTTCCATGGGACTTTATCGTTCTCCGGCAGTTGCTTTAATGCCGGATTTAACTCCAAAGCCTCTGCGTAGTAAAGGAAATGCTGTTATTAACTTAATGGGTACATTGGGTGGTATTTTTACACTTCTTATGATTAAATTCCTTGTTGGACCTGGAAATACACCTAACTACTTCCCACTCTTTACTTGCGTAGGTGCATTTATGCTTATTTGTATTATTGTTTTATTCTTTACGATTAAAGAAAACAAATTACGAGCAAAAATGCCAAAAGATGAGGAACCGGAAGAAGAAAAAGCAACAAACAACGGAAAAGCACTTTCCAAAGATGTAAAACGCAGTCTTTACTTTATGTTAGCATCTATTGCATTATGGTTTATTGGTTACAATGGTGTTACAACTGCATTTTCCCGTTACGCAACAGAAGTATGGGGACTTCAAGATGGTTCTTATGCAGATTGTCTTCTTGTAGCAACTGTTACAGCTGTTATCGGTTATATTCCAATTGCGATTATTTCCGGTAAATTAGGACGTAAAAAAACAATTTTAATGGGTATTATTTTACTTTTAATTTGTTATGGAAGTGCTTCTATCTTTAATACTTATCACCCAATTATGAACCTTTTCTTTGGATTGATTGGTTTTGGTTGGGCAGCTATTACTGTAAACTCCCTTCCGGTTGTTTTAGAAATGTGTTCTTCTGCTGATGTTGGAAAATATACAGGTTACTACTATACATTTTCTATGTCTGCACAAATTATTACACCTATCCTTTCCGGATTTTTAATGGAACATATTTCATATAGAATTTTATTCCCATATGCAGTAGCATTTACTGCTGCAGCATTTATTACTATGACACAAGTAAAACATGGGGACAGCAAACCAGTTCAAAAGAAAGATTTATTAGAAACATTTGATATTGATGATTAATAAAAAAAATACATAATTTTCAAGTAATTTTACAATTTCATTCATTTGTCAATTACTTGAAGCAAAAAATCCTATTTGAACACAAATATAAGTGCTTGAAATAGGATTTTTTATATTTTCTCCAAAAAGTATAATTATCAAATCGTTTGATACTCAAATCCATACTTTTTTACATTTTTAGCATTTTGTCGAACTCGCATTAAATAAGATTGTTTATTTTATAAATATGTTATAAAATATAAAAAGAGAGTTATTTTTTATCGATTATTTTTATAAAATAATTATAAACTTACTTAGAAACTTACGAAAGGGAGATTAAAATTGTGAAACTTTTAACTACCATACCTATTATTTCTGGAGTATATTTATTTATGATTACTCCAAGAATTTTTAAAAAACCTGACCGTACTCCATTTTTCGGTGTACATTATGCTCATAGAGGCTTATTTGATAATCATTCTGATGCTCCTGAAAATTCCCTTCCTGCTTTCCAAAAAGCAGTTGATGCAGGATATGGCATTGAACTTGATGTACAATTAAGCAAAGATAAAAAACTTGTTGTATTCCATGATGCAACTTTAAAAAGAATGTGTGGTGTAAAAGGAAATGTTTGGGATTATACATTAGAAGAACTCAAACAACTCAAACTTGCTTCTTCTAACGAAACCATTCCAACATTTGAAGAATTTTTATCTGTTGTAGATGGTAAAGTACCTTTTATCTTAGAATTTAAACTAGATGTAGCCCAAACAAAAGTTTGCGAACTTGCAAATGAAGCCTTAAAAAACTACAAAGGTACTTATTGTATTGAAAGTTTTCACCCACTTGCATTGATGTGGTATAAAAAACATCGACCTGACGTAGTGCGAGGTCAACTTTCCGAAGAATTTTTCCGTCAGGAAAAATATAAAAGAAAACCTGTTCTTATGCTTGTTTCCTATTTATTAACGAATTGTGTCACACGACCTGATTTTATTGCATACAATCACAAACACGCAGATAATATTTCACGTCGTATTTGCCGACACTTAGGTGCACTTTCCGTAACATATACTGTAAAAAGCAAAGCTGAATATGAGCAAGTAAAAAATAAATTTGATTTATTTATTTTTGATAGTTTTCGATTGTAAATGATTTTTTTCATATATAAAAACCACTTAAGAAATATACAGAACTGTATATCTTTTAAGTGGTTTTATTTTCTTTTATTGTCTATAAAACTTTTATTCCACACTCTTTAATGCTTCTACCGGATTTATTTTATTTAGTGACCTATCTGTAATTGTATTTACAATTAATGCAAAGCAAATAGCAATTACTCCTGATATTACATAACTAATCGGATAAATTGTAGTTGCAAAATAAATGGATGGTAAATTTAAAATTGACATTAACCATGTACCTAACAAATTTCCTGCCGGAAGTCCACATAAAATACCCAAACCTGTCAAAATCAAAGTTTCTTTATTTACATAAGCATGTACTTCATTATCAAAAAATCCCAATACTTTTATAGTTGCAAGTTCTCGTTCACGCTCTGAAATATTCGTCGTTGCGAGTGTAAACAATACTACAAATGCAAGTGCTGCTGCAAGTACAATTACAACATACACTACAAGATTAATAATCTGAAATGCCGGTTCAAAATCTTCTTTTAAACTACTTGTACTAATTGCAGAAAGCATTCCATCTTTTTCAGCTAATTCTTGTGCAAATGCTTCTTGTTCTTCTTCCTCTCCACGCAAAAGAATAAGTGCTCCATTTGGCTCAAATGTTCCAAACAATTCTTCATATTTTGCTTGTGTCATATATACGTTATTTCCAAGATAATTCATTGCAATTTCTGTAATCTCTACATCTGCAAGTTCTAACTGTAAATTTTGTATTGTTATCATATCTTCTTTTTCAAAGCCCAATACTTTACTTACATTAATTGTGGCAAATACATCTTCTTCGCTAAGTGTCAAATTATCTCCTGCCTTATTATACAAACGAATATAACTTTTCATACTCATACCATCTGGCAATACAATTAACTGTACGGTTTCTTCTTTTCCTTCTTCATTGATTAGTTTTACATTTGTAATCAATGTATTCATATATTTACGCACAGCATTGTTATCTTCTAAATATTCCAAAAGTTTGTCATTATCTTCTGCAACTGCCATAATATCATATTGATATGTATCTTCGTACTGACGTGGCATCAAACCTGTTACAGTATCTTTAATCGTAAAACCACAAATCAAAAGTGCTGTACAACCTGCAATTCCAAACAATGTCATAAACAAACGTTTTTTGTAACGGAACAAGTTACGAGCTGTTACTTTATTTAAAAAGGACAATCTGCTCCAAACAGGTGTAATACGTTCTAAAAATACCCTTGAGCCATTGCGTGGTGCTTTTGGACGCATAAGCATTGCCGGCATATGAGAAAGTTCAGCTTCACAAGAAACAATAGATGCTCCTGCAATTCCGATAATAAATAAAACAATACCACCAATACCATAGAAATAGTTAAATGTAAGTGAATAAGCCGGTATTTGATACATAACACCAAAAATAATAAAAATAATATTTGGAAGTAATACAAATCCCATCAAATCTCCTAAAATTCCACCAAAAAGACAAGCAAGTAAAGCATAAATCAGATATTTTCTTCGAATTTCACTATCTGTAAAACCAAGTGCTTTATATGTACCAATTAATCCTCTATCTTCTTCTACCATTCGTGTAATGGTTGTTAAACTGATTAAAATCGCAATTGTTAAAAAGATAATTGGAAATGCATTTCCAATTGCTTCAATACAACCTGCATCCGTTTTTATATTTCCATATCCACTCAAAGAAGTTCTTGTAGAAATATACCATTCTGTCATCTTTAATTCTGCAATTTCTTCTCTTGCATCTGCAATCAGTTCTAAAGCCTCTGCCTTTTTATC
>JAFWXB010000199.1 GCA_017523185.1 Lachnospiraceae bacterium
ATACATGATACCTCCTATTTGAAATATTGCACAAATTTGTCCATGTTATAATAAAATATAAGTAAGAAATGTTTTTGTATATCAAATAAACAAAATTTTTGTGCAATTTTTTTGTCTTTTACCAATTATAGTTAAAAAATAATATTTTAATATAACTTCCCAATTCGCAAAAAGATTTCCTGTGCCAAAAATCCTATACAGCCACCTGTAATAAATCCTGCTATCATAAGTACGGGAATATAATACAAAACATAGTAATTCGATACTAAATATGTTGCGACTAAAATTTGTCCTATATTATGAAAAATTCCACCTGCTACACTAACAGAAATACAATGCAACAAATTTGTTTTCTTTAACCCTACCATAACAAGAAAACTGAGAATCCCTCCTGCAAAAGAATAAGCAATTCCTACAATATTTCCAAACATAAATCCTGAAATAAGAATACGTGCAATAGAAATCAAAAAGGCTTCTTTTGCTCCAAGTGTATACAAAGCAAATACTACTACAATATTTGCAAGTCCTAATTTAATACCGGGTATCCCAATAGAAAAAGGAATTAAGACTTCTACATAACTGCAAATCAATGCAAGAGCTAAAAAAACACCTAAATATGCTGTTTTTCGTTTCACATCAATTCACCACCCCATCTAATTCACTTTCTCTATTGCTTGTAACTGTTACAACTATCTTATTTGGCAGACAAATAATGGATTGTTTGTCAAAAGAAATTTCTTTTTGTTTGACACAAAGTTGGTCGGGACAACTAGCTTCTACCATATATGCTTTTCCTTCACGAATTTCAATGATATTCGTAGTGGATTCTCCAATTGAAATTATTTGATTTTTCAATAACGAATATGTCCCATATTCTTGTCCATCAACCGTAATTGTAATATATTCTCCTTTTATGGCACCACCTGCATAAACTGCTATGGTGATGCCAATACAACATAAAGCTAATATTGTTAAAAATAGAATATCGTTTTTTCCAAAACGCTTATTCATTTGTTTCTACCTTTCCAAGATAATAAAATCCCTTACATTCTTCTAAATTTACATTGTAAATATTGCCAATCATATCTTCTGTGCCTTTAAAATGCACAACTGCATTATTATCCAGTCTGCCTGTCACAAGGCTACTATCTTGTCCATTCATTTCTTCTGCCAATACTTGCATCGTTTTTCCTTCCAAACAATGTGCTTTTTGGGCAGAAATCTCCGAAACTACTTTTAATAAACGGTCAAATCTATCTTTTACTTCATGTTCCGGCACTTGATTTTCCATAGAAGCAGCCGGTGTTCCTGTTCTTTTGGAATAAATAAATGTAAATGCACTATCGTATTCTACTTGTTTTACTACATCTAACGTTTCTAAGAAATCTTCTTCTGTTTCCCCAGGAAATCCTACAATAATATCCGTAGTAAGTGCAATATCCGGAATTTCAGCACGAAGTTTTCTTACAATTTCCAAATATTGTTCTTTATCATAATGTCTGTTCATAATCTGCAAAATACGCGAACTTCCTGATTGAAGTGGCAAATGCATATGTTTACATACCTTTTCACAATCACGCATTGCATAAATCAATTCATCTGATAAATCTTTTGGATGAGAAGTCATAAAACGAATACGTTTTAAACCTTCAATTTTATTGATTTCACGCAGTAACTCTGCAAAACTCATAGGTTCTTTTAAATTTTTACCATAGGAATTGACATTTTGCCCTAAAAGCATTACTTCACACACACCATCTGCTACAAGATTTTTAATTTCACGAATAATATCTTTCGGTTCACGACTGCGTTCACGACCTCTTACATAAGGTACAATACAATAACTACAAAAATTGTTACAACCAAACATAATGTTTACGCCTGACTTAAAGGAAAATTTACGTTTCATTGGAAGGTCTTCTACAATTTTATCCGTATCTTTCCAAATATCAATAATCATAGAATCAGATTCTAAAGCAGAACAAAGCAATTCTGCAAATTTATAAATATTATGTGTTCCAAAAATCAAATCTACAAAACGATAGCTTTTTTTAATTTTTTCTACAACCGTTGGTTCTTGCATCATACAACCACACAATGCAATCATCATATGTGGATTTTTCTTTTTGTAATTGGACAAATAGCCAAGTCGACCATATACTTTATTATTTGCATTTTCACGTACGGTACAAGTATTGTAAATCACAAAATCGGCGTGTTCATCATCAATCGCTTCATAACCTACTTGTGTTAAAATTCCAATCAATTTTTCAGAATCTCTTGCATTCATCTGACAACCAAATGTATGTTCGCAAAAAGTTGGTTTACGACCTAATTTTTCTTCTAATTCTTGTACATATTTTCGGCATTTTGCAATAAAATAATATTGACGTTCCGGTTCTGTATCCGGTGGAGTTGCTGTAATATCTATTACATTAAAATTTATCATATTTTCGTTCATATTTTTACCTTTCTAAAATTGCTTTTATATCTATACAAGACTAACTTCTTTTAAATAAATTTAAGAAAAAAACTATAATTGATAACATACAAAAAATTGCTTAATTATAGATAAAAAGTAAGTTTATAATAATACTTATGAAATAAATTTCTATAACTTTTTTATTCCTAAGAAAATAGATACTTTTTATTTGTTACATTTACTCAAAAGAATCGAAATCTATTGTACACGTTTTATGTATCGTGTGCAAGTTCTAATTCTTTCCTTAAGATTAAAACATTATAAAAAAAAGCTGTCGCACTAAGAAAAAACACAAAGTATAGCTCTTATATAAAATAATTGTTACTATATCTTGTATTTGATGCTCTTATTGCGACAATCCCATCAACTTTATATGTCTATATCATTTAAAGTTTCTTATTTTTATCATATATTTTCTTATATTTTAAGAATTTCTATTGAATAAATAGTTTACTAATGATATACTATTATTTATGGAATACTCGTGTTTACAAGGTAGGTTGACCTTCATTTTATTATATTACATAGAATGGAGGTGGTGCAGATGAAGAAAAATCAATTTGATTTCAAAGACCTTATGGCTTTTGGAACTTTCATCATGGCATTACTCTCATTCATATTTATGAATCTAAAGTAATTGCAATTTATGCATAGAAAAACCACCCTCTTGACTTTGCCCGAGTAATTAGGGTGGAATTTCTATCCTATCCTTGGTCAACCCACCTTGTGGGCGAGTATTCCTTTTCTAAACATAATATAACACAATTAATGATATTATTCAATACTATTTTTTATGAAAATTCTTATTTTAAAAGAATATTATGATTATTCTTTGATACTTTGTGAACTTCTCTTATTCTAAATTACTTTCAACAAACAATTAGTTCTTTTGACTTACATAATCCATCTTATATCAACTCATGTTCCACACAATAATGATATACACCATCTTCTGCAACATGTCCACATACATCATCTGCAATAGATTTTAATTTATCAGAAGCATTTTCCATTGCTACGCCTAAACCAAC
>JAFWXB010000200.1 GCA_017523185.1 Lachnospiraceae bacterium
ATGTATGCAAGATATATTAGTTGTAGTTGATATGCAAAATGACTTTATTGATGGTGCATTAGGTACAAAAGAAGCACAAGCAATTGTACCAAATGTATTAGAAAAAATTAGAAGTTTTAATGGAACGATTCTTTTTACAAGAGATACACATTATGAAAATTATATGGATACACAAGAAGGAAAAAATCTTCCTGTTCCACATTGTATCAAAGATACAGAAGGCTGGCAGATTAAAGCAGAATTAGATGTGTTTCGTACAACAGAAGTGATTGACAAAGTGACGTTTGGTTCATCTGATTTGCCACGAAAATTGTTAGAAATGAATCAGCAAAAACCAATTAAAAGTATTACATTTATTGGACTTTGTACGGATATTTGTGTTATTTCCAATGTAATGCTTGTAAAAGCATTTTTACCGGAAGTTCCAATAATTGTAGATGCTTCTTGTTGTGCAGGTGTGACACCACAAAGTCATCAAAATGCATTGGAAGCTATGAAAATGTGTCAGATATGTATTATATAAGGAAAAACAAATGCAAACACAATTAGAAATTATATATGAAGATAACGATATTTTGTTATGTCGTAAACCAGCAGGAATTGCTACACAGACAAAGCGTTTGGGACAACAGGATATGGAAAGTCTTTTAAAAAATTATCGTGCAAAAAAAGGAGAGCAACCTTATATTGGAGTGGTACATCGTTTAGACCAGCCGGTAGAAGGGTTAATGGTTTTTGGAAAGAATCAAAAAGCGACAAGTGTTTTATCACAACAGATTCAACAAAAAATAATTGGAAAATACTATTATGCAGTTGCAAATAATCGACCAATGGAAGAACAAGGCGTATTAGAGCATTATCTTCTAACAGATAAGAAAACAAATGTTACCAAAGTAGTAGAAAATATTCAAGAGTTTGAATCGTTAGAAAAATCAAAGAAACAAGAAGTGAAAGATATATTATTAAATAACAGAAAAGAAATAGAACAACAAAAATCTGAAAATATATTGTTACAGCAAAAGAAAACAAATAAAAATCACAGAAATAATAAACAGAAAAATTTTGATAGTAATGTAGAAAATTTACCTAAATTTGCGAAATTAGAGTATCGTATTATCAAAACAAATGAAAAAAAAGGTCATACACTTTTTGATATTAAACTTCATACAGGCAGGCAACATCAAATTCGTGTGCAAATGGCAAATATGGGTTGTCCACTTGTAGGTGATACAAAATATGGAACAGATAGTATAGCGAAAAAAGATATGAAAGTATCTGTAAATGAATGTATACAAAATACGAAAGAAAAAAATGAAAATAATATAAGTACAATAACTAATAGAGAGTATCATACTTCTATAAAAACACAACTTGCTTTATGTTCCTATCGTTTGGAATTTTTACATCCTATTACAAAAAAGCCTATGAATTTTCAAATTGTACCAAAAGGAGAAGTATTTCAAGTATTTTTTAATGAATAATAATAGCATCATTTTAAAATAGTTATGCATACATTATGTTTCTGTAAATGTTTTTCCAATAGAAAACTTGACAATTCATGTCTAATTAGCATAATATAAACGATATGTAAAGTATAAGTCTATGATAGAAATTTGAAAAAATAGAAAGATTCATTCGAGAGATACTGCAATATAATATTATCAAAAAGCAGTCTGAAAAAGAATGTATGATATGATAGAATATATATATCAAATTAAGGTTTATCAATAGTAGACTTATAAAGGAATATATAAGAAATAGGAAAAGTAAAATAGAACAATATTGTCCTATTTTTGACGAGAGGAGAATGTTATGGCACAAGATAAGAAATTAGTAGAAGCCATTACTTCCATGGAGGAAGATTTCGCACAATGGTATACAGATGTCGTAAAAAAAGCAGAACTTATGGATTATTCTTCTGTTAAGGGTTGTATGATTTTTAAACCAAACGGATACGCTATCTGGGAAAATATTCAAAAACAATTAGATGCAAGATTTAAAGCAACAGGCGTAGAAAATGTATATATGCCAATGTTTATTCCGGAAAGTCTTTTACAGAAAGAAAAAGACCATGTAGAAGGTTTTGCACCGGAAGTAGCATGGGTTACACATGGTGGTATGGAACAACTTCAGGAACGTCTTTGTGTAAGACCAACATCAGAAACTTTATTTTGTGAATTATTTGCTAATATTGTACAATCTCATCGTGATTTACCAAAAGTATATAATCAATGGTGTTCTGTTGTACGTTGGGAAAAAACAACAAGACCATTCCTTCGTTCTTCTGAATTTTTATGGCAGGAAGGTCATACTGTACATGCAACAGCAGAAGAAGCTGAAGAAAGAACAGTACAGATGTTAAATTTATATGCAGACTTTTTAGAAGAAGTGCTTGCAATTCCTGTTGTAAAAGGACGTAAAACAGACAAGGAAAAATTTGCAGGTGCAGAAGCAACTTATACGATTGAAGCGTTGATGCATGACGGAAAAGCATTACAATCAGGAACTTCTCATAATTTTGGAGATGGATTTGCAAAAGCGTTTGGTATTCAGTATACCAATAAAGAAAATAAATTGCAGTATTGTCATGAAACTTCATGGGGAATGTCTACAAGATTAATTGGTGCTATTATTATGGTACATGGTGATGATTCCGGTCTTGTACTTCCACCAAGAGTAGCTCCAACACAAGTTATGGTAGTGCCAATTCAGCAAAGAAAAGAAGGTGTGCTTGATAAAGCATATGATATTAAAGAACAACTTTCTGCTGATTTCCGTGTAAAAATTGATGCAACTGATAAGGGTCCAGGGTGGAAATTTGCAGAACAGGAAATTCAAGGGATTCCGGTTCGTGTAGAACTTGGACCAAAGGATATTGCACAAAATCAATGTGTTATTGTACGTCGTGATACAAGAGAAAAAACAGTTGTATCTTTTGATGAACTTTCTACAAAACTTGCAGAAATTTTAGAAACAATGCAATCAGATATGCTTGCAAGAGCAAAAGCGTTCTTAAATGACCATATTTGTGATGCTCACAGTTATGCAGAATTTGTACAGAAAGCAGAAACAAAAACAGGATTTATTCGTGGTATGTGGTGTGAAGATGTAGCTTGTGAATTAAAGATTAAAGAAGATACAGGCGTGACAAGCCGTTGTATGCCATTTGATGACCAAGAACAGATTTCAGAAGTATGTGTATGTTGTGGAAAACCGGCACATAAATTGGTATACTGGGGTAAAGCATACTAATAAAAAACAGTTGGTATATTTTTAGATACTAAACTTATTATGAAAGTAGTTTGTGTTTATCAATATTATAAATTAATTTAAGTATACAATTGATAGATATGATATATGGAGAATATAAATGCAATTACCAAGAGATGTGAAACAAATTATTGATGTTTTAACAGCAAATGGGCATGAGGCCTATGCAGTAGGAGGGTGTGTCAGGGATACCCTCCTGCTTCGTATGCCAAAAGATTGGGATATTACAACTTCTGCAACCCCAGAGCAAGTAAAAGCACTTTTTTCTCATACAATTGATACAGGAATACAACATGGTACGGTAACTGTTATATTAAATCATATAGGGTATGAAGTAACAACATATCGTATTGATGGTGAATATGAAGATGCCAGACATCCAAAAGAAGTAATTTTTACGTCGAATCTTGTTGAAGATTTAAAACGACGTGATTTTACAATTAATGCTATGGCATATAATGAAACGCAAGGTTTGGTAGATGAATTTGATGGAGTTGGTGATTTAGAACGTAAAATGATACGTTGTGTGGGCAGTCCGATGGAGCGTTTTTCTGAAGATGCACTTCGTATGCTTAGAGCTGTACGTTTTTCGGCACAACTGGGTTTTTCCATTGAAGAACAGACAAAAGAAGCAATTCGTGTTTTAGCACCAACAATTGCAAAAGTAAGTGTAGAGCGAATTACAACAGAATTGATTAAGATATTAGAATCGAATCATCCGGAAGAAATTAAAACAGCATATGAGTTGGGACTTACGAGGATTTTTTTACCGGAATTTGATACCATGATGCAAACACCACAAAATACAAAACATCATATGTATAATGTAGGCGAGCATACAATTGTTTCTTTACAGAATATTGCGCCAGATAAAATATTACGACTTACTATGCTTTTTCACGATATTGCAAAACCGATTTGTATTAGTACAGAAGCAGATGGCAAAAATCATTTTTATGGTCATCCAAAAGTAGGCGCAGATATGACAAAAGATATTTTGCGAAGACTGAAGTTGGATAATGATACCATAGAAAAAGTAACACATTTGATACTGTTCCATGATGAGCGACCTGCTTTAAAACCAAAAAGTATCAGACGTTTATGTAGTAAAGTAGGAATTGAATTTTGTCAAATGTTATTTGAGGTAAAAAGAGCTGATACACTTGCACAAAGTATGTATAGGCGTGAAGAAAAACTAGCATATATTGAACAATTAGAAGAAGCATTTGAAGATATTCAAAAAAATAATATTTGTATTCAGAAAAAAGATTTAAAAGTGAATGGAAAAGATTTAATTCAACTTGGTATGAAACCGGGCAAAGAATTAGGTTGTGTGTTAGAAGAATTGTTTCAAGCAGTTTTAGATGACCCAAGTTTAAATAATAGGGAAAAGTTGTTAGAATTAGCGAATAAGTTGGCAACCCCTTTCATATGATAAACAGATACAATGTGAATCATATGGAGGGGGATTTTTTGTATAATCAAGTAGAAACAATTTTAGAACAGTACGAAATTGAAATAAATCAGGTAACAAAGGGCAGAGGTGCTTATATTTGTGATACCAATCAAGGTATGAAGCTTTTAACGGGATTTCGAGGTTCTAAAGAACGTGGTGAATTTTTAAGTGAATTTTTACGAGAATTAAAAGAAAATGGATTTGAAGCAGAACAGATTTATTTCAATAAAGAAGGTATGGCAGTAACAACAGATGAATTGACAGAAGAACATTTTATATTAAAAGATTATATTGCAGGAACGGAATTAAATACAAGTTCTTTCGAAGAAATGAAACATGCAGCAGAGCTTTTGGCAATTTATCATAATGCAACGCAAAATATGCAGGTAGAACCATATATATTTGGAAAAGAAAATGAAAAGATGATAACAGAAATTCGTAAACGCCATTATCGTGAATTTGTAAAAGTAAGAAATTATATTCGCAATCGCAAAAAAAAGAGCGAATTTGAACGTATTTATATGGAACATTATGAAGTTATGAGTAAAAAAGCAAAAGAATCCGTAGAATTGTTGGAAACGCTTCCACAAGAGGAACTTATACCGGTATTTTGTCATGGAGATTATAATCAACATAATATTGTTTTAAAAGAGGACAAAAGGTATTTGCTCAATTTTGAAACCGTAAATTATAGCTTTCCAATGACAGATTTAGCGAATTATATAAGAAAAATGTTAGAAAAAAATAATTGGGATACATTTTATGGAATGCAGTTGATAGCATCTTATGACAAGATACGTCCTATAAGTAAGACAGAATATAAACAACTATATGCATTGCTGTTGTTTCCTGAAAAATTTTGGAAAGTGACAAATCATTATATGAATTCGCATAAAGCGTGGATTTCAGCACGAGATATTGAAAAAGTCGAAAAAGTAATTGCACAAGAAGAAAATAGAACAAAATTCTTAGAAAGTTTATTTTCATTTGTATTATAATCATGTATACTTTGATTATAACTATAAATTGATAAAATACGAAAAATTGCATAAAAATATAATTCACTTGTTTGTTAAACAAAGACATTTTTGGCTATAATTAACAATATATCTTTCTGGCATGGACAAATTTGTATAATAGAATGTGAGTTTGACAAATTTTAAAAGCAAACAAAAAGTATCATTTTTGTTACTAAAGTAAACAATTTACAGTAGGTTTTCTATATTTTTAGGTAATATTTGATAAAGTATTGTCAATTATTGAACTTGCGTTAATATACTAAATTTGTTCATTTATAAGTTATTATAGCTTTATTTACATGAAAGGATTTTATTTATGAAGAAACAAAAGAAACATTTATTGCAAAAAGTAATTATGATAATGTTTGTATTGTTATTTTTAACAGGATGTAATACAAAACAGCAAGGAGGAACTGCCAATGATACTCCCGAGAGTGAGAATTTTACAACAGAAAAAATATTATATATGGTGATGGAAAATAATATAACAGAAGAAACACTTCGATTATATTCGTATAAAGATGGGTATGAGTATTCTTATAAATATGCATTAACTACATCTTTTAAGGATAAATATGGAAAAATTGCTTCTTATAGGGATTTTATAGAAGGAAATATTGTAACGATTGGAAGCGAAGATTCTTATGGGTATTTGACAGAAGTGCAGATGTCGGATAGTGTGTGGAAATATGAAAATATCAGTCGTTTTTCTATTAATGGGGCAAAAGGCATTTTTACAATTGCAGAAACAAAATATTCGATAGATGAAACAGTTAAAATTTTTTCAAATAAAAAGCAAATTTCGTTTGAAGAAATTACAGAAAATGATATTTTGACAGTTATTGGCACAGAACGTCAAATTTTGTCGGTTATTGTAACAACAGGACATGGAACTTTGGTATTAAAGAATACAAAATTATTTGAAGGAAGTCTGATACAACTCAATAAAAATATTTTTGAAGAAATTACAAAAGATATGACGATGGAGTTATCAGAAGGTGTATACACATTAACTGTTGCAAATAATGGTTGGGGTGGTACAAGTGAAATTACGATTAAACGAGGCGAAAAAACAGAAGTTGATTTGGATAAGTTAAAAGGAGAAGGCAAGAAGAAAGGTTTTGTGACATTTGAAACAGATATTGAAGATATTCAAATTAAAATTGATGGAAAAGTTGTAGAGCATACAAAACCTGTGGAAATTACATATGGTGTACATACGATTGAAATTCAGGCAGAAGGATATACTACATGGAAGAAATATTTAACGGTCAACTCACCGGAAGCAACGCTTGTAGTGGAATTAGAAGAAGAATCTGTATCTTCCGAAACGGAAACTGAATCTGAATCACAATCCGAATCTCAAAGTACACAAGAATCTGAAAATACAGAGGAATCGGATAGTAGTGAAGATAGAGAACAATCTTCACAGGATTTGCAGGAATTATTACAAGATGCATTAAATGAGTTATTAAACAATCAAAATTAAAGTAATGAAGTTCAATAATTTTATAAGAGTATATTGAATAGAACAAAACTATGATTTTGAAAGTGTGTTTTGATGATTTATAATACCAATGTTCATATTTTTATTGTTCAATGTATGTTAAAGTAAGTCAAAGAAACTCGTATATTGTCAAAGTAAATTTTTAATATAATAATATTATTACAGGTGCATAGTTTTTTCCTTGACAAATTTATGAAAAACAAGTATATATATTCATGTAGGTTGTTTTGGCTGGAACTGAAACAACGCCATAGAAAATCCAATAATAGGAGGTATTTTGAGATGAACAAAGCAGAATTAGTAGCAGCAATTGCTGAAAAATCAGCACTTTCTAAAAAAGATGCTGAAGCAGCATTAAAAGCTTTCACAGATGTTGTAGCAGAAGAATTACAGAAGGGCGAAAAAATTCAGTTAGTTGGATTTGGTACTTTTGAAGTTTCTGAAAGAGCAGAAAGAATCGGAAGAAACCCACAGACAGGTGAAGAAATGATTATTCCAGCTTCTAAAGCTCCAAAATTCAAAGCTGGTAAAGCTTTAAAAGATTCTATTAACTAATGCTTGGTTATATTTATAAACAAGTAATAAAACGAAATTGAACATTTGTTTGATGTATTCGTTTCAATAGGATAGAAAATGCTGTCGTATTTTTATAATACGATGGCATTTTTTATAATTTGATTAATAAACTCACGTTAAAAATAGGTATAAAATGAGGGAAAAATATGAGATTAGATAAATTTTTAAAAGTATCTCGCTTAATTAAGCGAAGAACTGTTGCAAATGAAGCGTGTGATGCAGGACGTGTAAGCGTGAATGGTAAGCCTGCAAAAGCATCAGTAAATGTAAAAGTAGGGGATATTATTGAAATTGCCTTTGGACAGAAAACAGTAAAAGTGCGTGTACTTGCAATTGCAGATACAACAAAGAAAGACGAAGCAAAAGATTTATTCGAATATGTATCATAAATAAGGCAACCTCCTAATATGATAGTAGTAAATCATATTTCACTATGTTACAACTCTTTTATTATTTATAAAAAATATACAAATTGAGTTACTATATTTTGTGAGAAATATCTAATAAAATAGCATATTTATAGTATCTGATTGTTTTATCACTTAAGAATAAAAAGTTGTAAACAGGTGTTATATTGAAAAATAGTGCATTTTATATATCAGATGCAAAAATAGGAGGTTGTTTTAAATGGAAGATAAAATAATAAATAAATCGCATAAAATTATGATTACAAATCGAAAAATAGGAACGTTTACAGGGATTTTGGATGTATTATCTTTTGATATTGCAGAAATTCTTTTGGAGACAGAGCTTGGAATGTTACATATAAAAGGGAAAGATTTACATGTGAATCGGTTGAATTTAGAAAAGGGAGAGGTTGATATTGAAGGAATGATAGATTCTTTTTCTTATTCACAGCTTCCGACAATGGCGAAAAAACAAGAAAGTTTTTTTGAGAAACTTTTTCATTAATAGTTGCAAAATAATAAAAAAGCAGTTACAATAGCCAAAAAACAGGTGAAATAAAGCATAAGAAATTATGAGGTAATTTATGAAAGCAAAAAAACAAAAAAGAAGATTTGATATAGGTACGATTAGTATTATTGTCATTGTATTACTTTTTTTAGGAATCATGTCAGTACAGACATACCGATTGAAACAAAAAGATGCACGTTATGCAGAGCGTGAACAGCTTTTAAAAGAACAGTATGCAGAAGAAACACAAAGGTCTGAGGAATTAAATGAATTAGAAGCCTATACAAATTCTAAAGAATATATCAAAGATAAAGCCAATGAGTTAGGATATGTATTCGAAAATGAGATTATTTTTAAAGAAAGCGACGAATAAAACAGATTCGTTGCTTTTTTTATCGAAAACTTTCAAAGAAACGCTATGTGATTTTGACAAACTATTTAAAGAAAGCCTTTTATAATCATGGAGAAACTCAACAGATACATTGTTGAGAGAAAATAGGTAATGGAGGTTTTCGTATGAAAGAAAAGCAGGCGACGAGAGGAAAAAGCAGTAAAAAATTAAAAAAGAGAAAAAATCCAATAAAAGCGACAAAAGTGATAAAAGAAATTGAACCAACACCATCTTTACAAGAAGCAAAAGCAACAAAAAAAGAAATAAAGGGAATGTACGAAAAGAAAAAAACGAAGAAAGCAACAATGCAAAAAAATAAACAAGTAACAAAAACAACAATCATAAAAGAATTGATAAAAGGAATTGTTGTTTTTTTATGCAGTATTATAAGTGTTAAGGGATATTATCCGGTTCTTCCAGCGTATTTTACTGTTTGCAGTATGAAAGGACATGCTTCCATTCTTGTTATTGGTGGAGCATTTGCAGGAATGTTTTCTTTTTTGGAATTAAATAAAATTGTAAAATATGTGTTTATTTTATTAGTAATTGGAATTGGGATTCGTTTATACATATGGGCAAATCGTTCTTGTAATTGTTGGATAGCAGGTGGAATTGCAGGTGCTTCGGTGCTTGCTATGAATTGTGCAGGAACTGCAGTTTGGACAGAAAATGAGTATGAATTATTTTTAGGTTTATGTGAAGGATTGCTCGTATTTGGATTGTCTGTTTGTATGCATTTTGTGATAAGTTTTCCGGTTCGTGTAGGGTATCTTTTTTCAGCAAAAAAAGACAAGAGCAAAGAAGAAGCTATGGTAATAGCAGGACCACAAATGGAGCGAATGGAATCGTTTGCGTATGCAGTAAATGGATTAGCAGATGCATTTTTGGCCATGAGCCAACCAAAAGAAAATTTAGTTACAGAAGAAGTTAGTCTTTTAGAACAAGAAGTGACAGGAAAATTATGTGCAAGTTGTGATGGCTGTGCTATTTGTTGGAATGAAAATCGTATGCGTCGTTCGGGTGGTATTCGTGCATTACTTCATGCGGTTGTAAATCATACAACAAAAGCAGAATTGATGCAACAGCCTTATATTGAAGATTGTGTAAGATATGAGGGTATGGTAGAAGAAGCAATTCAGGCATTTGGTAGATTAGAGTTAAATCATGCATGGTATAATCGACTTTTGGAAAATCGTTATGTGATTGCACAGCAATTAGATGCTATGGCAAGTTTTATGGAAGATTGGGCGAAAACACGCATCAATATTGATGTAAAAAGCAAGAATTTGATGGCAAACATTGTATATGAAACAAGGGAAAGTGGATTGCTGATTGAAAATTTACATATTTACGAAGAAAACAGACGTATTTGTATAGAAGCAGATATTGCAAGTAAATGGGATGGTGGAATTCCGATAAGAAATTATATAAAGGCATTGGAAAAAGCCACAAAACGTACCATTCGTATTGGAAAAGATACAAAAAATGTTTTAACACAAGAATTTGTACCAATTGTTGCTTATGAAGATACAAAGTATTATGCGTTGCAAGGTATTGCAGCAGAGAAAAAGCAAGATTCCTTTGTTTCAGGAGATAGTTTTTCCTTTTTCTCTATGGACGATGGAAATTATCATATTTGTTTATCTGATGGAATGGGTTCCGGAAATCGTGCAAGTCAGGAAAGTGAAATGGTAGTAGATTTATTGCAAAAATTTATTGAAGCAGGATTTCACAAGGAAGTAGCTATTAAACTTATGAATTCGGCTATGGTTTTACAAGGAGAGGATAATTCGTTTTCGACATTGGATTATGCTATGATAGATTTATACAATGGAAATTTAGAATTAATTAAAATTGGTGGTGCAGCAACATTTATTAAGCGTGGCGAAGACGTAGAATGTATTGATAAGGGAACGCTTCCAACTGGTGCTGATGTCAGACTTGAGATAGAAAGCATAAAAAAAACATTGGAACATGGGGATTTTCTTGTCATGGTTACAGACGGTGTGATAGAATATCTTCGTGTGAAAAATCCAAAAGAAACATTGTGTGATATTATTGCAATGGTGGAAACTGATAATGCAGGAGTTTTAGCAGAAACAATTTTAGAAGAAGTAAAACTTCGTACACAAGAATATATTGCAGATGATATGACAATACTTGTAACAGGAATTTGGGAGAAATAGGAATGATTCAAAAAGTACAAAAGCAAATAGAAAACATTCAGTTGATAAATGCAAATGATAGAGTAATAGTCGCAGTTTCCGGTGGAGCAGATTCCGTTTGTTTGTTGCTTATGTTAAGAGAACTAACACAGAAAATAAATTTTTCGTTGGAAGCTATCCATGTTGAGCATGGAATCCGTGGAATAGAAAGTAAGAAAGATGCTGAATTTGTAGAAAGGTTGTGCGATAAGTTGGAAATTCCATGTCATGTAATTGGAGTAGATGTTCCTGCTTATAGCAAAAAGAATGGGATTGGAGAAGAAGAATCTGCACGTATTTTGCGTTATAAGGCATTTTCGGATTATGTAAGAGAAAGAAATCAGGCTGAAGATAATGAAAATAATATAAAAAAATCAGTAAAATGGGATAAGAAAAATATGATATCTGAATCAGTTCATTCAAATCGTACGAAAATTGCACTTGCACATCATATGGAAGATAATGCAGAAACAATATTATTTCAGCTTATTCGAGGCAGTTCCCTTACAGGAATGTGTGGAATTTGTCCAATGCGTACGGATGAAAACGGAATGACGTATATTCGACCACTTCTTTGCTTAAGAAGAAAAGAAATTGAGGCTTATTTAAGAGAAAAAGGACAAGAATATTGTACAGATAGTACAAATATGGAAATTCATTACAGCAGGAATTACTTAAGAAATGTTATTTTTCCACAATTAAGTACGATAAATTCGCAAGCTGTATTGCATATGAATCAGACAAGTGCATATTTAGCAGAAATCCGTGATTATATGGATATACAAGTAAAAGAAGCTTTTTTGAAAATTGTGACAAAGAAAGTAATAAAAGAGCGTGGAAAAGCGAGCGAACAGCTTATTTTAGATACAAAACAGTTGCAGGCACTTCATATAGCACTTCAAAAAGACATTGCGTATATGGCAATATGTGAGGTTGCAAAAAGTCGAAAAGATATTTCTTTGGTTCATGTAGAAGATTTGTTAAATTTGTGTCAGTTGCAATCAGGAAAATGGATAGACCTTCCATATAAGATATTAGCAAAAAAAGAATATGATACCATTTCTTTGCAGAAACAAGAAGGTTGTGATGTGTTAAAGAACGTAACATGGGAAAAACCGGTCATTACGATTTCAAAAGAAGCATTAGACGAATGTTATCATACAGGAAATTGTTTGCAAATTCCTCTAGTAAAAGAAAATGAAATGATTTCCATTCGTGTAGTTCCATATAAGAAAAGTCAATGGATATTAGAAAATACTACAAGTGATTTTTTTATAGGAGATACACAAAAAAATGAAGTTAAAATAAGTAATAAAATAGATGTAGAGCAAACAAATGTATCAAATGGTTGTGTAGAAAAAAAGAAAGATGTTTTTGTATCAGATATGATACAAAAAGATACTATGGAATTAAAAAATAAGATACAAGAAGAAACAAATATAGTGCTATATGAAAATAATTTAGATAAAAAAAATAGAGATTTCCTTAAAATTCCGAAAAAAACATATACGAAATGGCTTGATTATGATAAGATAAAACAAGGTTTTTGTATACGAACACGACAAATGGGAGATTATTTCATTAGTGATACAAATGGACACCGTAAAAAATTAAAACAATATCTGATTGATGAAAAAATTCCTGCTTCTCAAAGAGATAGCTTGTGGCTTTTGACACAAGATTCTTTGGTACTTTGGCTTGTTGGTGGACGTATTAGCGAACACTTAAAAATCACAAATAACACAAACACAATTATTGAGATTGCGTACAATGGAGGAAGATAACATGGATTACTCAAAGAAACACAAAATTTCTGTATATTTAACAGAAGAACAATTAAACAAAAGAATTGCAGAAATCGGTGCAGAAATTACAAAACGCTTTCAAGGCGAATCTGTATATTTAGTTTGTATTTTAAAAGGTTCTATCTTTTTTACAACAGAACTTGCAAAAAGAATTGAACTTCCAATGAACATTGATTTTATGTCTGTATCAAGTTATGGTGCACAGACAATTTCTTCCGGTGTAGTAAATGTAAAACAAGATTTATCCGGTTCTATTGAAGGTGAAAATGTAATTGTTGTAGAAGATATTATTGATACCGGAAATACATTAAGCCGTTTGCTTCAATTATTTAAAAGCAGAAATCCAAAAACATTAACATTGTGTGCACTTTTGGATAAACCGGAACGACGTCAAGTAGATGATGTTATTGTAGATTATACAGGATTTGTGATTCCAGATAAATTTATTGTGGGATACGGTCTGGATTATGACCAAAGATATCGTAATCTTCCTTATATTGGATTTGTGGAAGGTGAACAGGAGTAAAAGGAGATATAAATTAAATACAAAGAAAAGTAAGAACAATGGTTTTTCAGGATTTGGAACATATGCATTACTTGTCCTTTTAGTTGTTTTAATATGGTATGGAATGACAGGTAATACAAAGGGAAATTCCTACACAAGAGCAGAATTTGAAGTTGCTTTACAAACAGGTAAAGTATCTGCTGTAAAAGTAATACAAAACAGAGAAGTTCCAACAGGTAGCGTACAGATTTTCTTTAACGATAAAACATCGAAATTATTATATACGTCAGATGTAAATGATATTCAAACACTTATGAATACGTATGGATTTGGCAATTATACTTGTGAAGATGTACCTGAAGAAAGTTGGATAATGATATTACTTCCATATCTGTTAATTTTTGGTGCATTTTTTATTTTGTTTGTTATTATGAATAATAATGCAGCAGCACAAAGTGGTGGAAGTAAAATGATGAATTTTGGAAAAAGTCGTGCAAAACTTTCCACAGATGAACATAAGAATGTAAGTTTTAAAAATGTAGCAGGTCTTTCTGAGGAAAAAGAAGAATTGGAAGAAATTGTAGATTTTCTTCGTTCTCCAAAGAAATATACACAACTTGGTGCAAGGATTCCAAAAGGGGTACTTCTTGTAGGACCTCCGGGAACAGGTAAAACATTACTTGCAAAAGCAGTAGCAGGAGAAGCAGGTGTCCCATTTTTTAGTATTTCCGGCTCTGATTTTGTAGAAATGTTTGTTGGTGTTGGTGCATCTCGTGTAAGAGATTTATTTGAAGATGCGAAAAAAAATGCACCTTGTATCGTATTTATTGATGAAATTGACGCTGTAGCAAGACGACGTGGTACAGGTATGGGTGGTGGACATGATGAACGTGAACAGACATTAAACCAAATGCTTGTAGAAATGGATGGTTTTGGTGTAAATGAAGGCATTATTGTTATGGCAGCAACAAATCGTGTAGATATTTTAGACCCTGCTATTATGCGTCCGGGACGTTTTGACCGTAAAATTGTAGTAGGCAGACCTGACGTAGGTGGTCGTGAAGAAATTTTAAATGTACATGCAAAAAATAAGCCATTAGGTGATGATGTGGATTTAAAACAAATTGCACAAACTACAGCAGGTTTTACAGGGGCAGATTTGGAAAACCTTTTAAATGAGGCTGCTATTACAACAGCAAGAGAAAATCGTGCATTTATTACACAAGCAGATATTCGAAAATCTTTTGTAAGAGTAGGTATTGGTGCAGAAAAGAAAAGTCGAATTATTTCTGATAAAGAAAAACGTATTACTGCATATCACGAAGCAGGGCATGCAATTTTATTCCATCTCTTGCCGGATGTAGGACCTGTTTATACAGTATCTATCATTCCAACAGGAGCAGGGGCAGCAGGTTATACAATGCCACTTCCGGAAAAAGACGAAATGTTTAATTCCAAAGGTCGTATGATACAGGAAATTATTGTAGGGCTTGGTGGTCGTGTTGCAGAAGAATTGATTTTTGATGATGTGACAACAGGAGCTTCTCAAGATATTAAACAGGCAACAAGACTTGCAAAAGATATGGTAACGAAATATGGTATGTCTGAAAATATTGGTTTAATCTGTTATAGTGATGATGATAACGAAGTATTTATTGGACGTGACTTAGCACATACAAGAAGTTATAGCGAAGGCGTAGCAGCTGCAATTGATGCAGAAGTAAAACAGATAATTGATGATGCTTATGCAAAAGCAAAACAGATGATAATTGAAAAGCAAGATATTTTAGAACGCTGTGCACAACTTCTTTTAGAAAAAGAAAAGATTTCCAGAGAAGAATTTGAAGCGTTATTTGAAGAATAAAATTTATCTGGAAGGTTGAAATTCCTATCTCTATAGGTGATTCGTTTAATAAATTTATCTTTGAAGAATAAAATTATATTTTTGTATTTTATTAATTATAGTAAACAAAGAAATTTTTTGCGAAAAATTACGAAAACAAAACCGGACTTAAAAAATCCGGTTTTTTTATGCATATTTTTATGGATTTTGGAAAAAATAAAGATAGAAGGTAAAAAATGCACAAAAAAAGTTGAAAACTTTTGTGAACTTTGTGCAGACTTATTGTGGGAAACGTGCTATTATAATTCCTGTAAAAACCCCCCAATACATTATATAGTTTTTACTAACCCCATAGTAAAAATACCTTCTCCTAAAAGGCAGC
>JAFWXB010000201.1 GCA_017523185.1 Lachnospiraceae bacterium
CATATACAGGTTTCATTGTTCTTGGGTCTAAGCCTGTGTAATACATACAAGTAGAAATGGTAGAAGGTGTTGGATAAAAATCCTGCACTTGTTCCGGCATATATCCCAAATCACGCAAATATTCGGCAAGTTCAATCGCTTCTTTTAATGTAGAACCCGGATGCGAAGACATCAAATAAGGAACTAAATATTGCTCTTTATTTATTTTTTTATTCATATCTTTGTATGCTGATACAAACTTATTATAAACTTCTACGGATGGCTTTCCAAGTTTCTCTAATACGGCATTAGAAATGTGTTCCGGTGCGACTTTTAATTGTCCACTTACATGATGTTCACATAATTCTCGCAAAAAGGAACGGTCTTTGTCATACATCAAATAATCAAAACGAATACCGGAACGAATAAATACTTTTTTTACTCTTGGGAGCTCACGCAATTTTCGCAATAATTGAATATAATCATTGTGGTCAACCTCTAAATTTTTACAAGCTGTTGGAAAAAGACATTGTTTTGTGGTACAAGCACCTTTTGTCAGTTGTTTTTTACAAGCAGGAGCTCGAAAGTTTGCCGTAGGCCCACCGACATCATGGATATAGCCTTTAAAATCAGCCTCTTGTGTCATTTGCTTTGCTTCTTCTATAATCGAATCATGGCTTCGTGTTTGAATAATACGACCTTGATGAAAGGTTAAAGCACAAAAATTACATCCACCAAAACAGCCTCTATTGCTTACAAGGGAAAATTTCACTTCACGAATTGCAGGAACACCACCTGCTGCTTCATAAGACGGATGATAATTTCGCATATATGGCAATGCATATACTGTATCCATTTCTTCTTGTGACAATGGTTTTTGAGGTGGATTTTGTACTACATAATCATTTCCATATGTTTCAACCAGACGTTTCCCTGAAAATGGGTCTGTATTACAATATTGTATATAAAAACTTTCAGCAAATTTGCGTTTATCTTCTTTGATTTCATCAAAGGTTGGAAGCCAAAGTGCATCATAAATGTTGTCTTTTTCTCTTGTTTTATAAACAGTTCCATCAATAAACGTAATATCTTTTATATCAATTCCCGAATGTAAGGCATCTGCAATTTCTACAATGCTTCGTTCTCCCATGCCATAAGAAATCAAATCTGCTCCCGAATCAAGCAAAATGGAGCGTTTTAATTTATTCGACCAGTAATCGTAATGCCCTAATCTTCGTAAACTGGCTTCAATTCCACCAATAATAATCGGTGTTTTTTTATAGGTATGACGAATCAGATTGCAATACACAACGGTTGCATAGTCAGGACGTTTTCCCATAATGCCACCGGCAGTAAACGAATCTGTTTCACGACGTTTTTTTGATACAGAATAATGATTTACCATAGAATCCATATTTCCACCGGAAACAAGAAATGCAAGTCTTGGTGTTCCAAGAATGGAAATAGAGCTATCGTCTTTCCAATCCGGTTGTGAAATAATTCCAACAGAATAACCATGTGATTCTAATATTCTGGAAATAATGGCATGTCCAAAAGAAGGATGGTCGACATATGCATCTCCAATAACATAAATAAAATCAAATTGTTGTATTCCACGTGCTATCATATCCTCTTTTGAAATTGGTAAATAACCTTTGTACATACAATTCTCCTAATATTATAATATTATCCGTTGTAAAGCTACGAGTTTACCAAGAATTTATATAAAAACAATATGTAAATACATAGAATTTTATGCAGAATAAAAAATTCTAAGACTTTTTTATATAGTAATCTATTCTTCTATAAAAGTTTTGCAGTTTACAACCGATTTTCAATCATGTTCCATGATATATATTTTCCATGAAAAAATCAAGTAACAATCCTATGTAAAACAGAATTTCCAAATTCTTTTTATAGTGTATTTGTTTTCTTTATGGTTTAAATCCATAAAAGCTCCTTTTACAAACAACAATTGTATTTGTATGATAATTATCATAATAAAAATATTTATTGTAATTGTTGTATTTCTTCTAATGACAATTTTCGATACTCTCCTACTTCTAAATCACCTAAAGTCAGATTTCCCATAGAAATACGTTTTAAATATAAAACCGTACAACCAACTGCTAAAAACATACGTTTCACTTGATGAAAACGTCCTTCTGATATTGTAAGTTCGGATGTGTATTTTTCTTTTTCTGTATTTTGTGAAGATTGTACTTTTTTGGGTGGAAAGATGGTTAATTTTGCTGGTAATGTTAATTTGTCATCTCCAATGTCTACACCTTTTTCAAATAATGCAATTGCTTCTTTTGGTACTTCTTTATCTAAAATTGCAAAATATGTTTTTTCTACATGATGTGTCGGACTTAATAAATGATGTGTCAATGCTCCATCATTTGTAAGAAGAAGTAAGCCTTCCGTATCCAAATCCAATCTTCCCACAGGTGCAATATCTTTTTCTATCGTTTTTGGAAAATAATCCATAACAGTTTTATGTAAATTGTCCTGTTTTGCTGTTACGCAACCTGAGGGTTTATGGAACAAATAGTAGACATATTTTTCATAAATGACTTTTTCTCCTTTGCAGCAGATGATATCTTTTGTTTCATCTATTTTTACATCAGGTTTTGATACAATATTTCCATTTACGGTAACAAATTTCTTTTTTATATAATTTTTTACTTCACTACGAGTTCCAAGACCACAATCAGCAAGATATTTATCAATTCGAAGCATTTTTATTACTCCATTTCCTTATTAGTTTTATTTTGGATATATTTAAGCGAAAATGCACAGAACATTTATCTATGCATTTCGCTTCGTATAATATAAATAGAGTATAGAAAGTTTATGAATAAAAATCAAGATAAACCTTCTTTTAAAACAATATAACTTTTTTCAATTTTTGCTACTTAATTATCATTATTATAATAGTTTAGTTTTTAATATTAGACTATATATTGTTATTTTCTTCATTGAATGATTCTGTAGACGATATTTCACAATATGTAAGGGTTGCATTATTATTTTGTCCAAGCATTTCTCTAAAAAATTGGTTTTGTTCTGTATCTTTACCATTATCTGCCCATACAGTTTGTGTAATTATATTTTTATTCTGTAAGTTAGTTGTAAATATATTTAAGTAATCTTCTATTCCACCACGATTATATTTTGGATTATACTTCCATTCACCTTTTCCAATATATAATGGGTTTATTTGATAAAAACCACGTTTTACCCTATAAAGAGCTCCACATTTACAAAGAACTTTTAATCCTTTCATAAGGCTATCTTTAGATTTCCAGCCCATATCTTGGCAAATTTTATCCCCATAAAGCATTATATTTACTAATTGTGTATTTCTTAAATCAGATTTATTACAATAAGACATATAAGTAGCCAGATTAATAAATAATAATTTATATGCTTTTGGAATTTGATTATTATCTTTCCAAATAGGCGTATATAATTTGATATAATCAGGTTCTGTTAATTTTTCTCTTTTCTTTGTAGATTCTATAATATTGATGCGTTCATTTCCGTTTTCATCTATTTTAGTTTCTACTCTAGTATAAGATTCAATAGTTGCCATATTATTATTCTCCATTCTTAATTAAGAAAATAAAATAAGAGAGATTCCTTTATTTATAATAGTTTCCCATTAAGAAACTAGAATATAAGGATAGTTTCGGTAGAATACAATTCATTGTTTTCTATCTATTTTTCTTATTTTAATTCTCTAAAAATTCAATAATTCGTATATCATCTGCAATTCCCCACAATTCTGTGTTTATAGAATCTATAGGTTTAAAGAAAATATTTAGATTAATAAATTCTACCAAAATTATAATATCTTCATTATCTATATAATTATTTAATTGATTTTCTGTTAATAAAAGTGTAGGATATAACACTTTTATATAATACATCTGAAATGATTCTGTATTTGAAACAATGTATATATTGTCTGGTTCTTTTGTTTTAACATTAATAGAACTTATACCATGTAGCTTATATACAGTTTCTGTTTCTACTACATAAAAAGATGACATTTCCAGCATATAATCTCCTTTTTTATATTTTTATTTATAAAATATTAATTGGTGGACTTCGAATTGACTTCATAGTATTTCTTCCTAAACATTATTTTAACATTTCTTATTAAATAAGAATTGTCTTATTTTCTCTTTTTTATAAAACTTTTAAGCTTTATACTATTAATATCAACACGTAGTAAATATGGTATGTCTTTATTTTTCTTATAGCATAATGTAATATGGAACGTCTTTCACTTTTTAAAATAATATACATCATAATTAAATTTTATATAAAATCACTTTTTCTGTAATATTAAGAAATCATTATTAATATTGTCAGTACCAATAAACTTGCTATAAACTTCTTAAATCTCATTTTATATACTTCCTTTCTTTCTATTTTTTAACCAATAAAAAAATAGTTACCACAAATGTAGTAACTATTTTTCTTTCAACAATATTCTATTTACTAAAATGTATTAATACATTCAAGTGTATTGGCTTCAAATTTTGTTTATTCATTAATTATCACTTAATAATTCTATTGCTTCATTTATTTCCTGCTTTGTAAAACTATCTCTTTCACATGTTTTAATTATTTTATCCTAACTTCTTATTCCCATCTGTAAATAGGTCTCTATATTTGACATACACATCTGCACATGTATATTTGGCATATACATTTTTTAATTTTAGTAATTGTGCAAAATATTTATTTAAATTACATTCATTACAAATATCTTTTATTATATCAGATATTGTAATTCTATTATCGCTATTTAATATTTTAAATAACTCATTTTCCTTTTTCTTAAAAATGTCATCTGATAATCTCATATCTCTATATAAGTATTTTATTAATTGCTTCATATAGCTGAGATGAAACTGTTGAGGTAACCATCTATGTTTACATCTAAATAAATCTGTCATCTTGTTTACCAAACCTGTAATTCCTACTATCATAGAAAATTTCTTTTTTCCTTTTTTACATACATAATCTATAAAATCGGCATCTGTCTTTATTTTATCTTTATTATTTATTGTTGCATAAACTTCTCTTAAGTATTCTTTTTGTTTTGATGAAGTTAAATCTAATATTTCTTCTTGTGGTATTTTAATCTTTATCTTTATTATTTTCTCATCTTTAGATAATTTTTTATTTAAAATGTTATAAGCATTTTCTCTATAACAAAGAATACCAGTTCCAAACATACTTTTAATTATTTTGTATTTACTAGGTTGTGCAACTTCTAAATTAAGTGTAGGATTATCTGATATGGATATAACAGTAAGTAATGTAAAATTCTTTTCATTTGCTCTTTTCATAATGTACTCCTCTCTATCTGATAAGTACATTATATCATTTTTATTTAGTTCCTGTAATCCTTTTATTATTTTATGTAAAATATCTTCTGTATTTGTCATCCCATTTTCTCCTATATAATGCTTTTTAATTATTACATTAAAAAGCATTTGCAAATGTAAAAAGAGAACAACTTATGTTGTCCTCTCTTTTTATTTCGTTATGCACATAAACTATTTTGAAATTCTATTGCTTTTTGTTTGTCTGAGAATGTATATGCTTTATATTGCATTTTATTTTCTTCTATCTTACTGACTACCTCTACTACATATGGTTCTGGTGTTATATCTGTGTCTATCTTACATAATCTGCTTGCTTTAGTATTTGATATTACTGTATAATTAATAGTGCAAAATCCTTTACATGATTCTGTTGGAGTTTGTGTTTTACAAATTTCATTAAAAATGTTGTTCATAAATTTATTTCCTTTCTTTTTATTAAATAATTTAGGAAGTGTAAATTACGGGAATGGGTACAAAAGAGTGTAATTATAACTTAGTTAAGTCAACTCTCAAATGTAAATGTTGTGATAGAAAAGTCATTACAATTTGTCATGTAACAGAAGAAAGTGACTTTCCACCATTTGAAAGAAACTATACGGAACATCAAAAATGTGACTGCCCTAATAATTTCGAAATATGTAATTAACTAATCTATAATTTAATTGTAACTTTTAATGTAAAAAGAGAACAACTTATGTTGTCCTCTTTTTTATTTCTGTTAGTTGTATCAACCACCTGGACGTAATTGGAAGTCAGGATCCATTTCTACATAAGTTGCGTTCTCTGCATAAGCACCGCTCATGTCTCCAAGTCCATCTCCAAATTCGCTTACTCCACCACTTCCTAATGGTTTTCCACCATTGTCTCCTGTAATACATTCGCCTTGACTTTGG
>JAFWXB010000202.1 GCA_017523185.1 Lachnospiraceae bacterium
ACACAATATGCCATCATTTGGCATAAATCCGAAGCTGTTGTGTGATGAAATCCATGCTCATCTTCTGCATCTAATCCATTTGGCGTAATAAAATAAGTATCTTTACAACCAATTTCCTTTGCCTTTTGATTCAACAACTCTGCAAATGCTTCTACACTTCCTGCAATATGCTCTGCAATCGCAACAGCACAATCATTATATGATTCTAACATCAATCCATATAGTAAATCTAATAACGGATATGTATTGCCCTCTGTCATACCAAGTCTGACTTTGGGTTGTGTTACTGCATTTTTTGATACTGTTACCATATCTTCTAAATTTCCATGCTCTAATGTCACAATACACGTTAAAATCTTTGTGGTACTTGCATTTGCCATTGGAACGTTTTCATCTTCTCCTTCTAATACACGCCCTGTAACTCCATCTGTCAACGCATAGGCATATGCATATAACCCTAAATTTTCATTAGCATTTGTTTCTATTGGTAACAAAAGATAATATATAATTAAAAAAATGCATAACAATATAGAACTCTTATTTTTACAAAAATTTCTTTTCATATATCTTTTTTTACAAATACTATTTATATCTTGTTTGGATTCTTTTTTATTACGATACTTATAAGTATCTTTTCCAAGTTCTTTTCTAATCAATACACTATCTTTTTCTTTTATTTTATTTCTTTTCCAATAAAAGATTAAAGTATCAAAATAATTTTTCATAAAAATAACCATATATATTTCATCTGTTATGAAATATATATGATTACATTTCTTGTCTTATGTAATATCATTTTTCTATACATTTATTACTTAATATTGCTTTCTATAAAGTAATTTTCAAATATTACAATAAATACTTTTCTAAATCTTACTATCCAATTATTAATAATTTATTCTTAAAAAACAACAATTTATACTTCAATTTGCACATTCATTTCTGCTTCTGCTTCTAATTTGAATAATTCAAATTGTACCGGATTGATAACCGGAAGGTTATCTAAAGAAGTAACTCCAAAACTTCGTAAAAATTCTTCCGTTGTACCAAATAAAATCGGTCTGCCCGGTGCATCTAAACGTCCTAATTCACAAATCAAATTGTATTCTATAAGTTTATTTAATGCACGTTCTGCTGATACCCCTCGAATTTTTTCAATTTCTGCTCTTGTTACAGGCTGTTTATATGCAACAATCGAAAGTGTTTCTAATAATACATCTGTAAGCACTTGACGTCTTGGCTGCTTTGCAATTTTAATCAAATATTCATACATTTTTGCCTTTGTACACATTTGATATGCACCATCTAATTTAATAATCTGTAATCCAATAGAATCATCTTTATAATGCTCTATCATTTGATTTAAAATTTTTTCTGTTTCTTTCTTATCTAAATCAATCGCATTTGCAATACGTTCCAATTCTACTGCTTCACCCATGGTAAATAAAATGGCTTCTATAATAGCCGGATAATTATTCTGTTGATTTATATTTTTTTCTTTGTTATCTTTCTTGCTCATATATTCCCCAATATATTTTCTTATTTTCATCTTTAACCTGCAATATTCGAACAAATCTGAATATCATCAAATAAATTTTCTTGTAAAATTGCAATCTTTCCTATTTTCATCAATTCTAAAATAGCAAGAAACGTCACAATCACTTCTACTTTACTACATTGTTTTTCCAACAAGCCACGAAACGAAAATTTTTTATGCTTTGTTGCATATTGTTCTAATGAAGTCATTTTATCTTCTACGGAAATTTCTTCTTTTTGAATTTCTCCAAATTTAGAACGAACAGGGTCTATTTTATTTACCTGCCTTTGCATTACGCTTTTAAAAATTTCATTTAGTTTTGCAAGTGTTACATCAGCTAATAGTTCTTCCATATTAATAGGTTGTTTATATGCTAAAACTTCCTTTGGAATCGTAGGTTCTTTATATATAACACGACCTGCATCAATTTGACGGTCTTTTAATTCATAAGACATACATTTGTACATCTTATATTCTAAAAGTTGACGTACCAATTCTTCTCTTGGGTCTTCTTCCTGTTCTTCTTCTTTTTGCATAGAAGGT
>JAFWXB010000203.1 GCA_017523185.1 Lachnospiraceae bacterium
ACGCATTGGATTGGTGGTATGGGTGTACTTGTCTTTTTACTTGCGATTATACCAATGAGTGGTGGGTCAAATATTAATCTTATGCGTGCAGAAAGTCCGGGACCTTCTGTTGGAAAACTTGTTCCTAAACTTCGTCATACTGCTCGTATTTTATATGGAATTTATATTAGTTTAACACTCCTTGAAATTGTTTTACTTTTATTAGGACAAATGTCCTTATTTGAATCTATTTGTACGGCTGTTGGTACAGCAGGCACCGGTGGTTTTGGTATTAAAAATGATAGTATAGCAAGCTATTCCCCTTATATTCAATGGGTTGTTACTATTTTTATGATTTTATTTGGTATTAATTTTAATGCTTACTATTTTATTTTATTTGGACAAGTTAAAAAAGCTTTCAAAATGGAAGAAGTACGTGGATACTTACTTATTATTCTTGTTTCCATAATAATTATTGCAGTTGATATTTTCCATATGTGTGAAGGCTTATTTGATGCTATTACAAAATCTGCTTTTCAAGTTGCTTCTATTATTACAACTGCCGGTTTTGCTACAACAGATTTTAATCTCTGGCCACAAACAAGTCGTGTTATCCTTGTACTACTTATGTTTGTAGGTGCTTGTGCCGGTAGTACAGGTGGAGGAATTAAAGTTTCTCGCTTTATTATTGCTTTAAAAGCTGTTGGTAGAGAAGTTTATACTTATATTCATCCAAAATCCATAAAAAAAGTAATTATAGAAAAAAAAGAAGTAGAAGAAGAAATTATTCATTCAGTTACTATTTACTTTATTACATTTATCACCATTTTTGTTGCTTCTATTTTGCTTATTTCCCTTGAAGGAAAAGACCTTGTTACTACTTTTACATCAGTTGCAACTACACTTAATAATGTTGGTCCCGGATTAGAACTTGTTGGTCCAACACAAAATTTTGGACATTTTACAGACTTTTCAAAATGGGTATTCATTTTTAATATGCTTGCAGGTCGATTGGAATTATTCCCATTATTAATTATCTTTCACCCTATTATTTGGAAAGAATTTTTTTATGAAATATCAAAAAAGAAACAATAGCTATATTTAGCATAAAATATGTATAGGAGGAGTATTATGTATATCTGTTCTAATTGTGGTGGAAATTTAAAATTTAATATTTCTACGCAAATGTTAGGTTGTGAATATTGCGACACACAAGTTGACCCTTATTCTTTTGAAGAAAACCAAACCACAACAACACAAACAGATACTTCACAAAATACAGAATTTGAAGCAACTATTTTTACTTGTCCTCAATGTGGAGGAGAAATTTTAAGTACAGATACTTCTGCTGCTGAATTTTGTTCATTTTGTGGAGCATCTACGATTCTTCATAGTCGTATTCGCAAAGAAAAACGACCAACATATATTATACCTTTTAAAAAGACAAAAGAAGATTGTAAAAATGCATATAGTCAATTAATGAAACATGCACCTTTTGTTCCGAATGAATTTAAAGACCCAAAACGTATTGATGGTTTTCGTGGTATTTATATGCCTTATTGGGCATTTCACATGACTCAAAATGAACCATTTTCTTTTAAAGGTTCTAAAACATATCGACATGGTGATTTTATTTATACAGACCACTATGCATTACAAGGAGAAATTGATGCCTATTATCGTGGACTTTCCTATGATGCTTCTTCATCATTTGATGACAATATTAGTGAAAAAATCGCACCATATGATATTCGAGAAATGAAACCATTTACTCCTGCATTTTTAAGTGGTTTTTATGGAGATATTGCAGACGTAAGTTCAGAAGTTTATCGCAATGAAGCTGAACAAATTGCAACAGAAAATTCTATTGATGCTATTTATAAACAAATGCATTTTCCGGTTTTAGCATGGAAGGATTAACTACAAATGATTCTTTTATACATACAAAAACCCAAAAAGCAGATAGTGCAATGTTTCCTGTATGGTTTATGTCTTACCGAAATGGAGATAGAGTTGCTTATGCGACTATCAATGGACAAACAGGTAAAATTGTAACCGACCTTCCGATTGATATGGCGAAATATATAAAAGGTTCCCTCCTTTTAGCAATTCCTATTTTTATATTGTTAAATTTATTTTTTACTGTTATTCCCCAAACACTTACTATGATTACAATAGGAATAACACTACTTGCTATTATTCTTTATCAAATGGAAATTTCAAATATTATCAAAAAAGAAAATGGAGAACTGGATAAAGGACAACAAACAAAACAACAAATGCGTTCTAATGCTGAACGCAAACAAAAAGCATTCCCAAATGGCAAAAAACAGGGAGGTTTTCTTGCTTGTATTATCTGTATCATTCTTAGTATTTTAATAATTGTTTGGAATCCGGCAAGTGACCTTTTTTATTATGGAGTTGTAATTGCTTCCCTTCTTGCAGTTGTTATTACCTTTAAAGATATTATGTATTACTATAATATCCTTGCAACACGAAAACTTCCACAATTTAACAGAACAGGAGGGGATGACCGTGCATAAATTTATTTCTTTTTATTTTCGACCATTTATATATCAATTACTATGCCATAAAAAAGAGCATAATTTTTATAAAAATAAAATTTTTATTAACGTATTATCTGTATTATTTATACTTTTTGCGACAATTCCTATTTTTACAAAAAATGAAACTGTTTACGCAAACCAAACAAATATAACACCACAAGTAAACATAGAATTATCAGAAAATACAATACCTGCAAAAAATTTAAAAAATCATACATTACAAACAAAAGAAATTGTTCTCAATAATGCTAATACAGCAAAACAAAATACTACGAATTTTGGATATACAACTTACATAGATGATAGTGCAGATTTACTTTCTTCTGCCGAGGAACAAAAATTAGAAAAAACCATGCAAGCCATTTGTAATTATGGTCATGTTGTTTTTGTTTCTATTTCTGAAAATCCTTATCATAATACAAAAAAGTTTGCCAAAAGTTATTATGATAATTTATTGGGAGATGTAAGTGGTGTCATTTTTCTTGTAGATATGGACGAACGTTATCTTCATATTTACAGTAATGGAACAATTTACAAAACCGTTACAAATGCATATGCAAATACAATTACAGATAATGTCTATGCTTATGCTTCTGATGGTGATTATTTTAATTGTGCAAATGAAGCCTTTAAACAAATGCTTACACTTTTAGAAGGTCATAAAATTGCACAACCTATGAAATATATCAGCAATGCTTTACTTGCTCTTGCATTTGCTTTAATGATTAACTATTTTATTGTTATGTCTTATTCTAAAAAACGTAAAGCAAGCAACAAAGAACTTTTAGATGGTATTTATTCTCATGTAGAAATTAAACATCCAAATACAAAGTTTTTACATCAAACAAGACGTCATGTTCCTCGTAACCCTCCTCCATCTTCCGGTGGAAAAACTGGTTCAAGTGGTGGACATTCGAGTGGTGGAAGCCATGGTGGTGGTGGTGGACATCGCTTTTAAAAATAAACTATTTCGTTATTTAAATTAATATTACTCATAAAAAAGCTGTCGCATAAACAAATTTATAAAAAATTTTGTTTTTATACGACAGCTTCTTTTTGTAAACATTTTCGATTTTAAAGCAAGATAAATTTATATAAGTTCTTGAATGACATAACAATCTCTACCTTTTTCTTTTGCCATATAAAGTGCATCATCTGCAACTTCAAGTAATTCTTTATATTCCACATGTTCTTTTCTGCAATATGCTACACCAATACTTGCACTTAATCGTACTGTATCTTCGCCTTCTCCATATACTTTTTGCAATTTTTTTATGGAAAAACCCAATTTATCTACTAATGTATTTTGAGGAATTTCTTTTACAAAAACACAAAATTCATCTCCACCAAATCGTGAAACTAAATCAAAGTTTTTGAATAACAACTGTATTTTTTTTGCAGTTTCTTTGATAACTTCATCACCTGTATCATGCCCTAATTTGTCATTGATATCTTTAAAATGGTCCATATCTATAAATAAAAATCCTGCTCCTATTGTTGAATTTTCATTCAAATACGTTTCTACTTCTTTTTGAAAATACGTTTTATTTAATAATCCTGTGAGCAAATCCGTACGCGAACGTAATTCCAATAATTCTTTTTCTTTTACACTATCATCAATATCTTTAATTTTTCCTAAAATAGATACAGGTACATTTTTATTGTCCATAAGAAGACTTTTTGTCATACGACACCAAATATAAGTACCATCTGATTTTCCCAAACGAATATTTAATTCATCTATTTTTTGTATATCTTTTGTTAAAATATTATTTAAAAAATTCTCTGTATCTTCCGGATGAATGTGAAAAATATCTGCTAATTTTGAAAATTCCCATGGTTCTATTTTATTTGGAAGTTCCCAACCAAATTTTTCTTTAAATTTATCAAAAGCAATATGAATTTCCCCATTTAAACTAATTTCATAAATTAAATCTTCTGAACTATCCAAAATTGCTTTATATCTTTTTTGTTGCAATAATAATCTTATTTTTTCTTCTTCTTTTTGCTTTTGTATTTTTCTTTGATTATTTATAGCATGTATAAAAAAAGCACTTCCTATTATTCCACTAAAAATAATTAATACAATTGAAAGTCGATATTGATACATAAAATCCATAAAACCCAGTTTATATTGATTATGTAGCAATTCACTTACCATAATATTATTAATTTCTTCTTCTCCAATTTGAGAAATTGCTTTATTGATAATTGTAATCAACTGAATACTTTCGGTTTCCGACATTCCTTTTAATCCGTCTCTCGAAGTAATCGTAGAAAAACAAAGTTCATCATTTAATCCATCTACCGAAACCATAACAAATTCATTATAAATCGGTTTCATTAAAATACTATCTACGACATATTGATTCTGAATTACAAGATGTACTTCATCTTTATATAATGCCTTAAAACTTTCTTCTAAACTGTCATAACGAATAATTTCTAAATTTGGATAATTTTGGGACAATACTTTTGGTAAAGTCTTTGACCCCTCTACAATCGCAATTTTATAATGTTTTTCATCATTATATTGAAAGTTCTTTTTACTTACCATAACTTTCTTTCCTGAAATATAAGGTGTGCTTAATAAAATTCCCTCTGTATTAATATTTGTACTGTTGTATTCTACTCCTGTAATCAAATCAATTTCATGTTCAAGTAAATATGTATACTCAATTTCACCTTCCGGCAATTTCACATATTCAAATTGAAGACCTGAAAGTTCGGAAATTCTATCAAAAATTTTTCTTGATATTCCACTAAATTCCCCATTTTCATTTGTAAAAGAAAGTGGTCTTTGGTCATCAATATATGCAACACGAAAAATATCACTTTTTTTAATATATTCTATTTCTTGTCTGGAATAATACTGATACAAATAATTGGGATAATAAGTTTTCAACAATTCGTCCAAAAATGTTGGATAAATATGCAACATTTGGCTCATACCATTATCTAATTCATGTAAAAATGTATCATTTCCTTGCCATGTCATAAAATAATACGGTTGTGGAGAAAAACGTGCTAATAGTTTTTCATCTCCTTCAATATCTAAAATAGATGTAACTGCTGCATCTGCAATTCCTTGTTGTAATGCTGTTTTTGCTTCTTGTATTGTCTTATAATATTGCAAATTAGCAGAAAATCCATTACAATTCATATATTCCAAAAAATACTTTGTTAATGGATACCCTTCAATAACTGCAATATCAATTCCTTGAAAACTTTCATAATCTTCATAAAATAAGTCGGTTCTATCTTTTTGGGTAATCAACACACAATATTCTGTTCCGAAGTTAATCCCACCATATGCATATTTCTCTTTTCGGTCTTTTGTAATTATGACAGGTGCTATTAAATCAATTTCTTTTTTTTCCAGCATTTCACAACCTTCTGTAAAACTATTTACATTTACCCACTCATAATTCCATCCTGTAAATGTTGCCAAAAGTTTTAAATATTCTACACAATATCCTGTTAATTCTCCGGATTCATTATAATAATGAAATCCATCCATATGATAAAATCCTACTTTTACTACTTTTTGTGTATTTATATTTTGTATTTGATTATTTTGTTGTCTATCATCTGCAGAATTTGTAGCATAAAAACTTTGTGGAAAAAACAACATTACTCCTAAAAAATATATCATTATCCACACGCCTATATGCATAAACGGTATCTTTTGCTTTTTTTCCCTCATATTATTTCCTTCTCTAAATATATTTCCATTCTATTATTTATGTGTACCTTCCTCAATGAACATTTTGATTAATTTTACAATCAATTCGCGTATTTGCGGTGCTACTTTAGTTGCTCCTTTTACTAACGTTGCAGCAGTTCGAACATCAATCCCAACAAGGTCTGATACTTCTTCTATTCCTGCTTGTTCTAATACATCAAAAAATGCATCAATAAATATCTTTCGCTCCTCTATATCCACTTTATTCAACCATGATTGAAAAATCCGACTGATATTTTGACTAAATTCATCTACTTCTTGAACCAATACAAATTTTGTACCATCTACCTGCCATGAAAATCCTTCATGTTGTTTTAAAGAAGTTTCGCAACTTGCCACAACTTTGTAATCTTCCTCATGTTCCATTAACATCCCCACAATGGAAGATACAGGTACATACGCATCAATGCGTTCTTTTACCATTTGATATTGTGGCTCATTTACCACTTTACGATTAAATCCCGGTCCATCAAAGCTACTGATTCTTACAATTTTTCTTTGAATTTTCGGATTACAATACACCCCTGAATAAATTGCTAAATTTCCACCTTTTGAATGTCCTCCAAGCCAATACTTTTTAAATAATCCTTTAGCAGTTTGATTGACATAATCTACAGCCGATTGTTGTGCAGGTACAGGCATCATATAACTCATATTAAAATCTTCTCTCCAACCTACAATCGTACTATCTGTTCCACGAAATGCAATAAATACAAGATTCGGAGCAATCGCAATATGCATTGCTGCAAATTGCTGTTGTTCTACTAAGTCAATGGTACTTATATAATGATTCATTGTCATATCAGCAAATCTCGGACTATTCGCAAGACAAGTAAATAATTCTTCCTTTTGTGCATAATAAAGTACCTTTTTTCCCTTTTTCCTCCGATATCGTTTTTCTGCATCTTGTATGCGAATTGCCCCTTCTTCTCCTACTTCGGGTACAATATTTTCAAATTCAATATATACAAGTTCGCTTAAAATCAATGCATCAACTTCATTAAACGGATAATCTTTTACAGGAAGGTCTCCTCTCCATCTTAAGTATGTAAAAAAATTATTTGCATATTCCATATACTTTCAACTTTCCTAATCTTTTTTCATCTTTTTGAATAGTATACAAAAAAAAATTAAAAAATTACAGTATTTTTATAAAAAACATGATATACTATATGCACAAAAAATTGATGTATTCTTTTGTATTTTGTAATACTATTTTTAAGTATATTTTTATAGGAGGTCTTTTATGAGATATGTTTTAGAAAACGACGAATTACGCGTCGAAATTGATTCTTTTGGTGCAGAATTAAAATCCGTAAAATCCAAAACAACAGAACAAGAATATATGTGGCAGGCAGACCCTAAATTTTGGGGACGTACTTCACCTGTTCTTTTTCCATTTGTAGGAAAATTAAGAAATAATTCTTTCCTTCACGGTGGTCAAACTTATCATATGACACAACATGGATTTGCTCGTGATATGGAATTTAATTTAATGAAAAAAACAGATACTTCCATTATGTTCAATCTTGTTACAAATAATGACACACTTGAAAAATTCCCATTTTCTTTCACATTATGTATCGGATATGAATTAAAAGGTAACGAAGTAAAAGTATTATGGGAAGTTATGAACAATTCTCGTGAAAAACATATGCATTTTGGCATTGGTGCACACCCTGCATTTAATTGCCCGATTCATGGCGAAGATTCCAAAGCAGGCTACAAACTTTATTTCGGTGGTGTAGATGAAATCCGTCATCATGGCAATGACCCTGTAACAGGACTTTCGATTGATGAAGACCTTGTACTTCCTTTAGAAGACCATAGAGCAACCATCACTCCTGAATTTTTCGACCGTTGTACATATATCATTGAAGGAAAACAAACTGGTGAAGTTGCCATTGAAGACCCACAAGGCAATCGTTATTTAACTGTTCTTTTTGACACACCATTATTTGCTCTTTGGTCACCGGAAGGTAAAAATGCTCCATTCCTTTGCGTTGAACCTTGGTATGGCAGATGCGACAGCGTTGATTTTGAAGGCACATTAAAAGCTCGTCCATACGACAATGTATTAGAAGCAGGCGAAAAATTTAATGCTGACTACACAATGCGTTTTGGTGCATAAAAAATGCTATACGAAATTCTAATAAAGAATTATTGTTTTAGAGCATAAAAATAAAATGCTATTTATAAAAACAAAAATCTATAAAAAGTCCACTACTTAAATGTTAAATAACATAAAGTAATGGACTTTTTAATTGCACAAAATTATATATAAATTTCTTCTCCACTATGTACATAGTGTAATTGGTCTCCCATAATCTCTTTCATAATCTGATATGCATATTCTCCTGTACAATGTCCTGTATAATAAATTGATTTTGTCTTTTTTAATTCTTTAGCAGTTTCTTTAAAAATTTCTTTATCTTCTTTTGTATACGTTTTCTTTTTCATATGAAATCCACTAATAACAATATCAGGTTCTTTTTGATATAATACTTGAAATGTTTCTAAAATATTTAGGATTCCGTTATGTGCACAACCTGATAATAAAATTGTCTTTCCTTCATCTTCAACTACAAGATATTGTTCATGTTCAAATTCATCTTGTACAAACAATTCGCCCTCTTTACGTTTTAATTCAAAATTACCTTGAGGCCATAAAATACGTCCTGTTACACCACAAAATAGAGAGAGTTCTTTATCTATATCATATCGTTGTTGCATATTTGATATTTTATTACATGAATTTACTTGATGACATTGTGAAAAAAATATCAATTGTGGCAACTGTAATATTTGAGGGTCAATTCCAATATACTTATAAACAATATTTTCTGTATTTGTAGTAAGTATTTCCGAATTACTGATACTATTATGATTCACCTTATCTTTATTCTGTGTATATACATGATAATACCCAAGTCCTGCACTTTTTTGAAGATAAATGTTTGCTGTTTTGTTTTGATTTGCAAATTCGAGTAACCCTCCCGAATGGTCATAATGTCCATGGCTTAGTACAAATGTATCTATCTTTTTGATATCTATACCTAAGTTTTTTGCATTTTCCAAACACGCCGTTGTCTGCCCTGCATCTAACATGATGTTATGATGTGTTGTTTCTATGTAAAAACTCAAACCATGTTCAAATAATACTTCTTTTTTTCCTAATGTATTTTCTATTAAGTTTACAATCTTCATATTTTATTTTCTAAATTTCAAATCTACTTTTAGATTTTAACTATTTTTCTCCTTATTCCAAAATAAAAAGTATAAACACATATACATAAATCATTTAAGTTAAATAATATTTCTCAATCAAATTCAACAGTCCCTCAAAATCCATTTCCTGAACATCAGAAAATTCTTCTGTTTGCAATCCTGTATTTAACACTTTCTGATAAAGACAAAAGTCATATACAATTGGTTCTCCTTTATCATTAAGTAAATTATCTCTAATTGTTCCTGTCTTAGACAATAGACACATGTACTGATATGCTCTGTCAATATATCGAGTATTATTATTTGGGTGAGCATATGCAAAATGTTGTGTAGGTGTTAATGCAATCAAATTTTCTATATAATCTGCAATCAAAGGATATTCATTTGTAGGGAATATATGATGCATTTGTGTTGCTAAATCTTCCATATGTCTTTCATCATATACTTCCGTTTTTCCATTTCGATATAAGTCATTAAACTTACGCAAATTTCTTTTTGCTCTATTGATACGATACTTTGTCATATAATCTTCATCAGGTTTTGGCAATGTCACTTCATAATCTACTCTTGTCATACCTTTCGGCTTATCTGATAAAACATCTCTCCAATTTCTTTGATTATACAGAATCATATCTTGTGTAATAATATTTTTTGATATATATCCTTTTTCTGTTCCACGTTTTCGATACTTACAAGCCAAAGGATTCAATACTTTTGTAAAAATACGACCACATTCTGTTGAAGTGTTTATTGGCGTATAATTAATGATAAACTCTGTATAACCCTCTTTTAAATCTTTGAAAGTATTTTTATCTTGTAACTGAAAAAACTTCTCAAACATTCCATAAATTCCACTATCTTTAAGAACTTTTTCAATGTAAAGGCAAAGAAAATGAAAACTATTACGTTCTCTAAAACTGATATATTCTAACAATTCTTGATTTACAATCGAATAAACATACCCTCGTCCTCTTTTTTCTCCATGAATAATTCCTGCTGCATCTAACAATTTAATAGGTTGTCCAAAATATTTATCATATTCATTATATGCTTTTTGTATTGGATTTGGTTTACTAAAGATTTGCTGAACATTTTCTATTGTATAATCATTATACCAAATATCATTTATTGTAAAAGTCTTATCTTTCTTATTATTTGTATACTCCACAATACAGTCGGATACCAAACACATAACATCCATCGTACATTTTTGGTCTATCCAACGTCCATTATGTGTTTTCCTTATATCATAATCATGTTCATCTAAAAATTTTTGTATCGTTGCATTATCCATCGGAACGCTCCTTTAATATACCGTAGAAAAATACACTTGTTGCATCTACATTTAAAGAACGAGTTTGATAATTTCTTGCTATCTGATAAAATTTTCTATATTCTTCTGAAGAAAAATATTCCATTTGTTCTTCAGATAACTCCATTTCTTCCTTTGGTATAAGAACTGCAACTGAACCATTTACAACAATATTTCCAAAATTACGCATCACTCTTGGTTTATATGTCATATTTGGAGTTAAATACACATTCCCATTTCCAACAAATTTATATGCACTTAATGTTTCTACTTTCGTTTTTTCTATATAAGAATCATATCCAGGTATATCAATAATCTCCTTACCATTGTCACTTATATTTCTTGATTTAATAACCCTCAAACAATTCTCACTATTATTTTGTGTTGTATTTGAATTTGTAATTTGCCTATCTCTAAAAACAGTAAATTTATTAAAATCAAGTCTTTGAGAAATCTTATCAAAAAATTCATTTCTATAAATAATCCAATATGGATATGTCTTATCTGTAATATACTGTTGTTGCTGAATTATAGTTTTCTTCAAAGTAAAAGAAGCTACTTTTGTTTCTTTCGGTTGCTTATTTGTATCAATAAACAAACAAATTGTTTCTACTAATACACCTTTAAAACCATTTTCTCCATAATCCTGTATGCAATCAATTCTTTTCTCTGAAAGTAAATCTCTTGTTATACAAAATTCTGGTGTATTTAATACAGATTTTGGCATTATCATTACAACATAATCAGATATTCCCATTGCTTTTTCTAAAAAAAACTCAAACGTATTTGTTGTTTCTTTATTTCGATTATTTTTTAAATACTGTTCTGCATCTTTCGCTTTCAATTTAGAAAATGGTGGGTTTCCAATTACCAAATCGTATTGTTTATTGAAATTATATAACAAAGTATCTGCATGAATAAAATTAATGGTTATATTCGATGGCACTTTTTGTTTTGCTAATAATAATTTTAATATTTCTAAATTATTTTCGTCTATATCTACTACATCAATGATTACTTTTTTTACTTCTTCATATTTTTTTAAAATAAATGGTAAAAAATTCCCCACACCTACAGATGGCTCTAAAATATGGATTTCTTCTTTATCAATATTCGGTAATTCTTTAAAAATTTCATTTACAATAAATTTATTGGTATAATATGCAGCATTATTTTCTCTTTTAGAATTTGTTAATTCTGCAATTCTTGCTAATGTTGCATTTCCTAAACAAAGTGGATTCTCTTTTATAAACGATATACATTTTTCTATATCATCTAATCCATAAGTTTCTATCGTTTTATTAATAACAGAAGTTGTTAAATGCTCTTGTTCCATAAAAGATTTTATATTGCATGCTATTTGGAAAAATATATTTGTAGGTACTGCTTCACCTATACTTTGCCTTATTTTAATTTCCTCTTTTTTAAGTAAAGCCTTTTTTTCTTTTTCCTGTAATGCATTAAGTTCTTCTAATGATAACTCCATCCACTTAAATTCACTTGGAATTGTCATAATTTGCATAAGTTCACGAATCGAAAATACCCTGTCTTCTTCCGGATGAACCGTATTTTGGCTTGCAAGTTGGTCATTTCTTGTATGAATACATGGAGCAACTTTATCCCAATATTGACGAGTATATTTGTCGGCATTTTTCTTAATATTTGGTATTATTTTTCCATCTACAACCTTATGTGGGCGTTTTCGTTCATCTTGATTATCAAAGGCTCCCTCGCCTTCTTTTAAATCATGTATCCAACAACGCATTTCTTCTGGATAAGTTCGAAAAGCATGATAAAAATCTGTAGAACAAATTTCTCCCCAATCTAGTTTTGGCATATCACCAATCACACTTCTAAGTGTTTTTTCTTCTACATAAGCAGGATACAACTCAATCGGTGCTATGTAATCTGCCATCTCTTTACTTACACCAATCACAACAGTACGAGTTCTTGATGAATTAGAACCATAATTTTTAAAATTAAGTATTCTACTAATAATACTGTATTTTTCACTTAATTCTTCATTTATTACCGTACCAATCGCTTTAATTGTTCCATCCGGTGCTGTACAACCGGTTTTTATAAATGCTGCTACATTTTCTAAAATAAAAAATCTTGGTCTGATTTTTTGAATTAACTGTATTGATTCTACTACCAAACTATTTCTCACAATTTCATCTTCTGTTTTTTTATGATTTGCAACAGACATACCTTGACAAGGTGGTGTTGCTATCAATACATCAACTCTATCATTTCCAAGTTTTTCCCATTTTTTAATTTCATCAAATATTTTATTTTTCGTATCTTGTGTTGTTATATCATCACAAATATACCCTGAATCAAATCTACATTTATGATTAAATTTTTGAACATTTAATCTTCTTTCTATCAATTCATTCGTTGCTATACATTCAAATCCAGCTTTCTTAAATCCAAAACAACCAACTCCTGCACAACTAAATAAACTGATATATGTTAGTGTTTTATCTTTTAACATTTCAATGTACCTCGCTGACTATGGTTATTCTTTCTAGCATCTGCCGGTTTTATAGAACCATTTGGAATAAGCCATGTTTTTCCTTTTTTAATAACTCCCTCTATACGATTTTGTTCACAAAGAATAGCAATCCTTCTTGATGAAATTCCCCATTCTTTTGACATTTCTATTGTTGTTAAATATTCCATGTTTGCCTCCTTATTCCTATCCATTATTATATTCATTTATCTGAATAATTACAAGTATTTTATCAAACACAAGTTCTTTTTTCTCAGTAATTCAAAACAATTATACATCATTTGTTCTGTAAACAGTTTTTTATATAAATAAATTTTTTTATATATACTTAATAAAAAATACTAATTACTCTTTTTATCACAACATATTTTTCTTAAAAATCGCTCTTTTTCCCCATAGTTTTCCATATATCCTAAATTTTTTCTATAATAATTTTTTATTTTACTTGTGATTTTCAAATTTTTCTATATAATAATAAAAGAATAAAAAAGGAGGAAATTTTTATGCCAAAAAGAACAGACATTAATAAAATTCTCATTATTGGTTCCGGTCCTATTATTATCGGACAAGCTTGTGAATTTGACTATTCAGGTACACAAGCATGTAAAGCACTTCGTAAACTTGGTTACGAAATTGTA
>JAFWXB010000204.1 GCA_017523185.1 Lachnospiraceae bacterium
ACAATGTAGAGAGTGTGCTATAATAATACACAAACATATGTACGAAAAGTTAGATATTTTTAACAATTGTTTGGTTATGAGTAAGTAGCCAAAGCGAATTGCGAATATCTGCTTTATTACATATGTTTACATTATCCATTAGGAAGGTTGATACTATAATTTTTATAGCTGATGAGCTATTCAATCTCCTTTCAAGATAAAAATTTAGTGGATGGCACAAAGGAATTTATTGTGTAAAGAATGACGTGTTTCTTTTCTAAGTCCACCAAGATAGACCAAAAAGTAAATTATTAATATCTATAAAAGGAATAAAAAATATGAGTATTTATAATAGTTTAAATGAAGAACAGCAAAAAGGGGTATTTACAACAGAAGGCCCTGTATTGATTTTAGCTGGTGCAGGTTCAGGAAAGACCCGTGTTTTAACACATAGAACAGCATATTTAATTGAAGAAATGGGTGTAAATCCATATTATATTTTAGCAATTACTTTTACGAATAAAGCAGCAGGAGAAATGCGTGAAAGAATTGACAATATGGTAGGATATGGTTCGGAAAGTATTTGGGTAGCTACGTTTCATTCGACTTGTGTACGAATTTTAAGACGATATATCAATCGACTTGGATATGATAACAATTTTACCATTTATGATACAGAAGACCAAAAGACGATTATGAAAGATGTTTGTAAACGTCTGGAAATTGATACAAAACGATACAAAGAAAAAATGTTTTTAAATGCAATTTCTTCTGCAAAAAATGAATTGATTGACCCGATTACCTTTGAAACAAATGCAACAGCAGATTATATGAAGCGTATGCAAGCAGGTGTTTATACAGAATATCAGCGTGTATTAAAGCAAAATAATGCGTTGGATTTTGATGATTTGATTTTTAAAACGGTGGAATTATTTAGAACAGATAGTGAAGTATTAGAAACGTATCAAGAGCGTTTTCGTTATATTATGGTAGATGAATATCAGGATACAAATACAGCACAATTTGAACTCATTCGTTTACTTGCAATGAAGTACAAAAATCTATGTGTTGTAGGAGATGATGACCAGTCCATTTATCGTTTTCGTGGGGCAAATATCTATAATATTTTAAATTTTGAAAAGTATTTTCCAGATGCAACGATTATCAAATTAGAACAAAATTATCGTTCTACACAAAATATTTTAAATGCAGCAAATCATGTCATTGCTCATAATATAGGGAGAAAAGCAAAAGCATTATGGACAGAAAATGAAGAAGGTGAAAAAATTCGTTTTCAGCATTTAGATAGTGGTTATGAAGAAGCTGATTTTGTTGTAAGAGATATTGCTTCGAAAGTTCGAAAAGATGCTTATACTTATAAAGATTGTGCTATTTTATATAGGACAAATGCACAATCACGACTTTTTGAAGAAAAATTGATTCTTTCTAATATTCCATATAAAATCGTAGGTGGTATTAACTTCTATTCTCGTAAAGAAATTAAAGATTTGCTTGCTTATTTAAAAACAATTGATAATGGAAAAGACGAATTAGCTGTAAAACGTATTATCAATGTGCCAAAACGAGGAATTGGAGCAACTTCTATCAATAAAGTGACAAATTATGCAATAGAGAATGATATGGATTTTTATTCAGCACTTTGTATGGCAGAACAAATTCCAAGTATGGGAAAAGCATCGGAAAAAATCAAACCATTTGTATTGTTTATTCAATCCATGAGAGCCAAAATGGAATACCTTTCTTTAACACAATTGTTGGAAGAAATTATTGAAATAACGGGTTATGTAGCAGAATTAGAAGCAGAAGGTACAGACGAAGCATTAGCACGTATTGAAAATATTGATGAATTGATTAGTAAAATACAAGCATATGAAGATGGGGAAGAACAACCAACATTGCGTGGATTTTTGGAAGAAGTTGCACTTGTGGCAGATATTGACAGTTTAGAGGAAGAAAGTGACTATGTGGTGTTAATGACATTACATAGTGCAAAAGGGTTAGAATTTCCAAACGTATATTTGGCAGGTATGGAAGATGGTGTATTCCCAAGTTATATGTCAATTACAAGTGATAATCCAACAGAAGAATTAGAAGAAGAACGACGTTTGGCATATGTAGGAATTACAAGAGCAAAAGAACATTTGATGGTAAGTGCTGCAAAATCTCGTATGATTCGTGGACAAACACAATTTAATCGTATTTCACGTTTTTTAAAAGAAATTCCAAAAGAGTTTATTGCAGGAACGATGTATGAACCAAAACCAAAAGAACAACCGATTATGGATAGTGCATACCAAAAAGCAAAGAAAACATTTAAAACAGCTGTAACTTCTTATAATTCTTATGAGACAAATAATGTAAGTTCATATTCGAATACAAATTCGGGTAATTATATGAATAGCAGTTTTCAGAATCAAATACCAAAAAGTAAAACACCAATCTATACAGAAGTTCGTAATCAGCATACATTTTCTTCTTCTAATACAGAAAATACCACATTGGATTATACAGTAGGAGATAGAGTTCGTCATATTAAATTTGGAGATGGAAATGTAGTATCTATTATCGCAGGTGGCAGGGATTATGAAGTAACGGTAGATTTTGATAAGGTTGGTACGAAAAAAATGTTTGCTATGTTTGCAAAATTGAAAAAAATCTAAAAATTTATATAATTTTTAACATTTTTTCGTAGGAAAATGGGGAAAACTATGTTATGATAAAAGTAATATAAAATAAAGCAGAGTGTATATACATGAGCAAAGTAGAAGAACTCTTAAGTACGGTAAAATTAAACGAAATTTTAAGTAAAAAAGAGGACAAAAAACTCTGTACAGCAGGAAAAATATTAGCTGTTGTTGGAGGTATTGTACTTATTGGGGCTGCAATTTACGGAATTTATCGTTTCTTCGCACCGGATTATCTTGATGATTTTGAAGATGAATTAGAAGATGACTTTGATGACGAAGATTTCTTTGAAGATGAAGATGTAGTTGTAGAAGACGTATTCGAAGAATAATAAGATGATACGCAAAATAGATGTCGGGCGTAAGCTCGGCATTTATTTTTTGTGTGGAAATGGAAAGTATAAAATAATATTTAAAAACTTAATAAACTCTTAAAACATCTTTAAATGCTTTCATAACGATTTTTTGGGGAAAATATGATACCATTTTTTTTGTACATACTAAGTGATGAAACACGCAAAATTACATAGTATGGGTATGATAATTACAAAAAGACGAGTAGAGTATTTAAGGAGAAAATTATGCAAGAATTTACCCAAAGACAATTGCAAACGAACAAACACAACGTAAAACAGAAGAAAAAACGTGTTTTATATGGAAGTATTTTTTTAATTATATCAATTTTATGTTTGATAAGACTTTTATATGTATTTCAATTGATTCCACATGCAAAATATGATAACAAACATTTTGGAATTGAAACATATAAAAGTAGTATTGATAACGATAATGATGGAATAGACGACCAAACCGATATTTTGCAAGGGGTAAGAGATTATATTGCAACAAAACCAAAATATAAAAGTGTGTACTATGCAGGTGGTTATTCAAATGATGAATATGGTGTTTGCACAGATGTTGTTGCCCATGGATTAAGAACAGCAGGCTATGACCTTATGTATTTGGTAGATGAACATATCAAGGCAAATCTTATGGATTATGAGATTGAGAAACCGGATAAAAATATTGATTTTCGCAGAGTTCGTAATTTGTATGTGTATTTTAAGGCAACAGCAATAGAATTAACAACAGATATTTATCAGATAGAAGAATGGCAAGGTGGAGATATTATTGTGTTTAAAAAACATATTGGAATTGTGTCAGATAAGCGAAATGCAAAAGGAGTTCCATTTATTATTCATCATGGAAGTTCGGCACAAAAAGGTTATGAACAAGATATTTTAGAATATAGAGATGATATTATAGGGCATTTTCGAGTGAGTTAATAATCTTTTGCTATTTTTTTAAATGCTATAATTGTTAATTTGTTAAAAATGTATCAGAATATGTCGTAAAATCACTTGCTTTAGATATGGGGACTGTTAAGACTTACAATAAAAAATCAAAAGTAAGTAGGGAACATTAATTATAGTATGAGTGACTTTTTTTACTTCTATATATGTTATATTATGGTATAGCATATATAGAAGTTTTTTGTTATAGGGAGATTATATGACATAGTTTTGAATAAATATGTTATTTATAATTTCGTAATTCTGTATTTGAAGTTATTTTTTATTTTGTAAAAATCAAATTGTAGGAAAGAGGAAGAAAAAATGAAAATTTATGTTTTAACAAGTGGTGTATATAGTGATTATCATATTATTACAGCAACAACGGATAAAAAATTAGCATATGAATTACAAGAAAAATTTAATAAATATGAGCAGTCTGCAAATGGTATGTTTTATGATATGTATAAAGTAAATGTGGAAGAATATGAAAATGCAGAAAGATATACAGAGCCATGTTATAGAATGATTTTTGATAAGAAAGGTAATGTTATTGAGTGTGAAAAAACAGATGATGAATATGATTATGATGAATTTTGTTTTAAAAATGTAAATGGAAATGTAAATGTGAGTGTTGTAGCAGATACAAAAGAAAAAGCA
>JAFWXB010000205.1 GCA_017523185.1 Lachnospiraceae bacterium
CCACCAACACCAATCCATTTATCTTTGTTTAAATCGACTTCTTTTTTGATACGATGTAACATCAGATATTTGTTATCTTTTTCTATATAACACAATGTTGTTAAAATCATACTTTTCTCCCTTTCCTCTCTATCCCATCTCAATTATTTTAGTTGCAATTTTTTCTCGAAAACGCACATCATGTTCTACTATTAACATCGTAGGCTGAAAATCCATAATTAATTTTTCTATCTGTATTCTTGAAAATACATCAATATAATTCAATGGTTCATCCCAAATATACAAATGTGCAGGTGTCATTAAACTTTTTGCTATTAAAACTTTTTTCTTTTGTCCTTCTGAATAATTTTCCATCTTTTTCGTAAATTGCACACGCTCCATGTCAAGCTGTCTTAATACAGCACAAAACAGACTTTCATCTAACTGATAATTTTTGCAAAATTCTTTGATACTGCCTTTTAAAAAAGAAGTATCCTGATTAATATAAGAAATTACTAAATTTGGTACAAGGGTCAATGTTCCCGTTTCTATTATATGAGTTCTATCTAATGTATTTTCAAAATTATCAATTTTTCCTAAAATAGCTTTTATCAAACTTGATTTCCCACATCCATTTTTTCCATTTAGAAAAACACGCTCTCCTTGTCGTAATTCCAATGTCAAATTTTCAAAAACAGGACTTTTTGTTTCCAAATATTGTATTCCATAATCGCTCGCAATCACTAATGTCTTCTTATAATGCTGTAATGGCATAATTTTTAAATCAATTGTTTTTTCAATATCCTTTAACAAACCTTCTTTTTGTGCAATTTCTCGCTCCATACGTTCTTCTATCTGACCTACACGACTTTGCATTTTCTTTGTTTTGGCACCAATATATGCCCTTGTACTTATATTTCTGTCATGCTCTTTTATTGGGTCAAAACCTATTTTACTTCGTTCACTTTTATCTGCCCATTGTCTTGTTCGTTCTGATGCCTTTTTCAATTTTTCAATTTCTTTTAAATGTTTTTCATTTTCCATCTTTGAAAATATATCTTTTTTCGTTTTATTTTCCCACCAACCGGAAAAATTACCACTTTGTACTTCAATCGAACTTCGATTCAATACTAATACATGGTCGATACAGGTATCTAGTAAATCTCTATCATGCGATACAAGAATAAATCCTTTTTTCTGTTTTAAATATCTTTTTACAATTTCTCTCGATTCCCTATCCAAATGATTTGTTGGCTCGTCTATAAGCAAAAAATCATTTTCTCCTGAAAATAACACGGCAAGCATCACTTTGGTACGTTCTCCATGGCTAAGTGTACCAAACGGACGATATAAAACTTCTGCATCTGTTTCCAACTTATCCAATTCACATAAAACACGCCAATATTCACAATACCTCTTCCATTCTTCCATAAAATCTATAGCACATTTTTCCAAATATTTGTCTGAAATCTGATATGGAAAATAATCAAATACCATAGAAGTTGTAATTGTACCTGTATATTCATACTTTCCGAGTAATAAATTTAAAAAAGTTGTTTTGCCTTTTCCATTTCTTCCAATAAAGCCAAGTTTCCAATTTGTATCTATGGAAAATGAAACATTTTCAAATATATTGTCAAAACTGCCTTCATAACAAAAAGTAAGATTTGTTACATTTATCTGTGCCATACATTTCTCCTCTGTTTCTATTGCCCAAAAACAATTTTATGCCCGAATCCTACATATTTTTCTATACCAAAAAAGAAGGGGTATGAAAACATAATCCACTTTTGGCAACATAATTTCAAATCTTTACATGATTTCTTCCAATATCTTTACTGCCTGTCTTACTTTTTCTTCTGAAGTTTGCCAAATTTCATATTCACTTAAAGACGGAAGTCCCATACTTACTTCTTTTTTACGATAACGCATTAGACTATCTAATGTAATTTTCCCTGACATATGATAACTTGTACCTTTTGTAATTGGTACTAATTTTTGAATAACTTCTGCTCCAATTCCTGCACCTGCCATAATATCAATTCTTCCATTAGCTTTTGCTATCAATTCTGCTAATAATTCTCGCCCTTCCCATGCTGACTGCTTCTGACCGGAAGTTAATA
>JAFWXB010000206.1 GCA_017523185.1 Lachnospiraceae bacterium
ACAATGGAAGTTGTAATTTCAAAAGTGTATCGTGGAACACCTGCAGAAGAAGCTGGGCTTATGAATGGTGACCAAGTATTAAAAGTGAATGATATTGATGCTACCAGTATGGAATTATCTGATTTGGTACAAAATATTCGTGGAGATGAAGGCACGACTGTTTATATGATGATTTATAGAGAATCTACACAAGAAACATTAGAATTTAATGTAGAACGAAGATATGTAGAACTTCCAAGTATTGAAGGAGAAATGTTAGCAAACGGAATTGGGTATATTCAAATTACGGAATTTCAGTCGAAAACAGCAGAACAATTTGATGCAATGGTTGCAGAGTTAAAAGAACAGGGTATGAAAGGTTTAATTTTAGATGTTCGAGCAAATCCGGGTGGATATTTAAGTGCTGTTGTGGATATTTTGGACTCTATTCTTCCAGAAGGTCTTTTGGTATATACAGAAGATAAATATGGCGTAAGAAAAGAATATAATTCAGATAGTGCTTGTATGGAGATGCCACTTGTAGTTATGATAGATGAAAGTAGTGCAAGTGCATCTGAAATTTTAGCAGGGGCAATCAAAGATTATGAATATGGTACATTGATTGGAAAAACTACGTTTGGTAAAGGCATTGTACAAAATATTTTGCAACTTTCCGATGGTGATGCAGTAAAACTTACAACTTCAAAATATTTTACACCAAAAGGAAATTATATTCATGAAGTAGGAATTGCACCGGATATAGAAGTAGAGTATGAATATTCAGGTTCAAAAGAAGAAAGTTACCAAAAAGAGTATGACAGCCAATTTATCAAAGCATTAGAAATTATGGAAGGAATGTTGGCACAATAAGATGTTTCGTATGGAAAATAAAAAAATACAAAAAGAATGGAGTAGGGGGAGAGTTTTTTTAGTTCTTACAGTTGTGTGGATGATAATTATATTTTGTTTTTCGGCACAACCGGGAGATGATTCCGGAGATTTAAGTGGAAGTATTACGCATTTAGCAATGCAAGTCATTAATACGGTTTTTCAATGTGGTTGGAATGAGATAAAAGTGTTGGAATTAACAGAAGTATGGCATTTTCCAATTCGTAAACTTGCACATATGACAGAATTTGGAATACTTGCATTATTGTGTTATGGGGCAGGTGGCATATATTATGGTGCTTATGAAAGAAAAAGTATGGAATTGTTTATGGCAGGAAAACGTACAAGTGCAATGCCAACATATCATGTAGTTCGAATGATAGGGGCATTTTTAATTGCATTTTTATATGCTTGTAGTGATGAATTTCATCAACTTTTTGTACCGGATAGAGCAGGTTTATTAATAGATGTACTTGTAGATACGGTAGGTGTGATAATTGCACTTTTGTTATTACAAATAATGTTAACAATATTTGGAAAAAATAAAGAAAAAGATGAGTATATATCATAAAATAATAGTTATGTAGTCTTAAAAATCAGTTTAGTATTATTTTTATAAAATAGTATAATAACAAAAAGAGGTGATTTTGTGATTGAATTAGATAATTTTAAATCGGTGCTTGCTACTTATAAAGCTCCATTGCAAGAAGTAAGAGATTCGCTTGATTTAGTAAATAAAAATCAAAGAATCCAAGAGTTAGAGCGAGAAATGGAAGCACCGGAGTTTTGGAATGACCCGTCGGTTTCCCAGAAAAAAATGCAGGAATTAAAAAGTTTAAAAGATGATGTAGCAACATATGCAAATCTTGCGACAATTTATGAAGATATTGAAACAATGATTGAAATGGGATATGAAGAAAATGATAGTTCTTTAATTTCAGAAATTCAGCAAATGTTAGATGAATTTACAACAACATATGAAGCAATTCGCATGAAAACATTATTATCAGGCGAATATGACCATGATAATGCAATTGTATCCCTTCATGCAGGAGCAGGTGGAACGGAATCTTGTGATTGGGCAGCAATGCTGTTTCGTATGTATTCGAGATGGGCAGATAAAAAGGGATTTACGCTTACAGTATTAGATTCTTTAGATGGAGAAGAAGCCGGAATAAAATCTATTACATTTGAAGTGAATGGACAAAATGCATATGGTTATCTAAAGTCAGAAAAAGGTGTGCATCGTTTGGTGCGTATTTCTCCATTTAATGCTGCCGGAAAACGTCAAACATCATTTGTATCGTGTGATGTAATGCCGGATATGGAAGAAGATGTAGATATTGAGATTAAAGATGATGATATTCGTATAGATACCTATCGTTCAAGTGGTGCAGGTGGACAGCATATCAATAAAACATCTTCTGCAATTCGAATTACGCATTTTCCAACTGGAATTGTAGTACAATGTCAAAATGAACGTTCACAGTTTCAAAATAAAGATAAAGCAATGCAGATGTTAAAAGCGAAGTTGTATTTGTTGAAACAAGAGGAACAAGCACAAAAAGCAGCAGGTATTCGAGGAGAAGTAACAGATATTGGTTGGGGTAATCAAATTCGTTCATATGTAATGCAACCCTATACAATGGTAAAAGACCAT
>JAFWXB010000207.1 GCA_017523185.1 Lachnospiraceae bacterium
CCGTTTGGGGAGAGATTACAAAAATAGAATATAAAAATCAAAAATATCAAGTCTATATATCATATGGGTATATTCATTTAAACAATCAGCATACACCTTGCAATTCTATTTTAGTGTATGCATCAAAATCACCGTTTCAGGTGGGAGAAATTCACAAAATACAAGGAAAAATATATACATTTACGAATGCAAGAAATGAAGGCAGTTTTGATAGTGCCTCTTATTATCGTAGTCAAAAAATAGATTTTTATCTTACAATGACAGAAACAACGAAATTAGGCGAAACAAATCAAAAATTTATATCATATATTTTGATGTATAAAGAAAAAATGATACAAATTTATGAAAAATGCTTAAATGAAACATCAGCAGGAATCATAAAAGGCATGGTATTAGGAGATAAAACAACATTAGATAACGATATAAAAGTATTATTTACCCAAAGTGGAATTTCACATATTTTAGCGATATCAGGGCTTCATGTATCTGTGATAGGAAGAAGTGTATATAGTTTTTTGAGAAAACGAGGGTGTAGTTTTCTTATGACAGGCATTTTAGTAGCTATTTTATTGCTTTTATATGGTATTTTAACAGGAAACGGAATATCTACACAACGAGCAATTGGAATGATGTTTATTTATATGTTCGGACAATTCTTAGGCAGAAGTTATGATATGTTAAATGCGTTAGGTACAATGTGTCTGTATTTGTTATGGGAAAATCCATATCTTTTGGAATATTCGGGATTTTGGTTTTTTGTAACAGCATTATTTGGAGTAGGCTTTGTAGGAGATAGTTTTTGTAAAGAAATGAAAGGGATAGAACAATCTGTATTTATGAGCCTTGCAGTTACACTTTCCACACTTCCCGTAGTAGCATACTGTTATTATGAAGTGCCATTGTATTCTACCATTATCAATTTTATGATTATTCCATTATTGACACCTTTATTTATATTTGCAATTTTAGGTGGATTTATTGGTATAATATCCATATCTGTTGCGAATATTTTGTTTGTACCATGTGAAGTCCTTTTGTGGTTTTACGAAATGCTATGTAAGATTGTACAAAAATTGCCATTTGCAACAATTATTACAGGTCAGCCTTCTTTAGAAAAGATAATCGGATATTATCTTGTGTTAATGGGAAGTGTTTTTGTATGGAAATGGAAAAGAGAACAGGTAGAATCAGAGGAAGAAAAAAGAAAATATTATATAAAAAAACAAAGAAAACGAAATATCATACTTACAATCATTTGTTTTGCTATTATCTTATACTCGTCAAACAAAGCGTTTGAAATTAGTTTTTTAGATGTGGGGCAAGGTGATGCTATTTATATATGTGATGGAGAGAATCAACATTTTTTTATAGATGGAGGAAGTGTAGATGAAAAACAAGTTGGAACATATCGTATATTACCATTTTTAAAGAGTAACGCTATAAAAAAGATTTCATATTGGTTTGTAACACATACTGATAGCGACCATATATCAGGGCTTTTAGAAGTATTAGAAAGTGGTTATGAAGTGGAAACAATTGTTTTGCCAAAAGTAATGGAAAATAATAAAGATGATGAAAATTATAAAAGGCTGGTTTTGGCAGCAGAAAAAAATAATACAGAGCTTTTATTTATGAAAAAAGGGGATAAAATTCAAACAACAGAATTAACTTTGGAATGTATTTATCCAAAAGAAGATAGCTTAGGAGAACTTATAAAAGATAAAAATGAATCTTCTCTTGTGTTAATGCTTACTAAAGGAAATATAAAAGGCTTGTTTACAGGAGATATTTCAAAAGAAACAGAACAATTATTGCTAAAAGAAAACATAGCATCAGAAGCAGATATTTATAAGGTCGCACATCATGGTTCAAAATATTCAAATTCCGAGGAGTTTTTACAGGTAATTCGTCCGAAAATTGCTGTGATTTCTTGTGGAGAGAATAATTCGTATGGACATCCTTCTATGGAAGCAATAGAACATATCAAAGAAGCAGGGGCAGAAATTTATTATACAATGAAACAAGGGCAGATAACTATAATAGAAGAACAAGAAAAATACATTGTAGAACCTTTTATTTCAAGAAAATGATTTTTCCGTACAAGTTGTATATACAATAAAAAATTGCTATAATAAAAACATATGAGAAAGAACTTTAGAAATTGGGAGAATATTATGCAAGCAATTGATAGAGATATTAAACAAGGAAATTTTAAAAATGTTTATCTTTTATATGGAAATGAGCGTTATTTGCTTCGCCAATATCGCAATAAATTAAAAAATGCAATGATTCCTTTAGGAGATACAATGAATATAAGTGTTTTTGAAGAAGATAACCTCAATGTAAAAACTTTGATTGATGTAGCTGAAACTATGCCATTTTTTGCAGAACGCAGACTTATTTTAATTGAAAACAGTAAATTATTGAAAAAAGGTAACGAAGAATTGGCAAATTATATTGCTGAGCTTCCAAAGACAACATATTTGGTATTTGTTGAAGAAGAAGTAGATAAGCGTACCGGTTTATATAAAGCCATAAAAGAACATGGAAGTGTTGTAGAGTTTAAGACTCTAAAAGATGATATTTTAATGAAGTGGATTGGTAGTCGTATTCGAAAAGAAGGAAAAAATATTACACAGTTGGCATATCAGACGTTTATTACAAAAACAGGTACAGATATGGAAAATATTGAAAAAGAATTGGAAAAACTTATTTGTTATACGATAGATAAAGATGTTATTGAGCCACAAGATGTCAAAGCAATTACCACGGAGCAAATTAGCAATAAAGTATTTGAGATGATAGATGCAATGGCTTCTCATAAACAAAAACATGCCATGGATTTATATTATGATTTATTGGCATTAAAAGAACCACCTATGCGAATTTTATTTTTAATGACAAGACAATTTCATATTTTACTTACCGTAAAAATGATGAGCCAGCAAGGATTTGGAGATAAAGAGATTGCAGAAAAAGCAGGTTGTCC
>JAFWXB010000024.1 GCA_017523185.1 Lachnospiraceae bacterium
AAAAATATCAACCCCTTCTGTATTTAATAACATAGCAGTTGTCATATCGTGGTCTGCAACTCTTTGATTGAGAATTGCTTGCTTATCTTGTATACTACGATTTGGGTCTGCAAGTCTTGCAATACTTCCTGTTTCATAGGCAAGCACAACATAGTCCTTTAAAGATGCATTTACCAAATTAGCTGCAATATGAGAAGCTTCATTTAATACAGAAGATACTGATGTAGAACAAACATAATAATTACTTATTGCTGCTAAAAGCCCCAAAATTACATTAAATGTAATTACCAAACGTGCTACGCCTTGTGAAATTTTCTTTTCAATTCCAAATACATTCTTTTTTTTCATAACATTTTCTTTCACTTTTTCCTCCATTCTGTCTTCTATTCTGTCTTTCTATCCTATTTTTACATTATCTTTTCTACTTTAGCACCTTTTCTTTGCATTTTCAAGAAATTTAGTAATTTTCTACGTATTTTTGATAAAATTTATTTCTCTATAAAAATAAAAATTTTTACAAATATTCTTTTTTACATAAGAAAGCAGCATGACTTTCGTCACGCTGCCTATTTTATATGATTGTTTCTTATCTCTTATACAACCAAACAATAACTTTTATATTTTTCAAAACCATATGTAAAATAAAACAATATTTTTTTATATTTTATTTACCAAGTTCTGCTTTAATAGCTGATGTTAAAGCAGGTACAATTTTATTCAAATCACCAACAATACCATAATCAGCTACGTCAAAGATTGGAGCATCTTCATCTTTGTTAATAGCAATGATAATATCAGATTCTTCCATACCTGCAACGTGCTGAATTGCTCCGGAAATACCGATTGCAAAGTATACGTTTGGACGAACTGTTTTACCAGTCTGTCCTACCTGATAATCCGGTGCTAACCAACCGTTTTCTACAACGGCACGAGAACAGCTTACCATTCCACCTAATACATCTGCTAATTCTTTTAACATTTCGAAGTTTTCTTTGCTTCCAACACCACGTCCACCAGATACTAAGATTTTAGCGTCCATAATATTTTCTACAGTTCCAACTGCTTTTACTACATTTAAGATTTCAACCCATCTGTTGTTTTCTTCAAATCCAGGATTGTATTCAATAACTTCTGCTTTTCTGCCTGCTTCTTTTGGAAGTTTCTGCATAACGCCAGGACGAACAGTTGCCATCTGTGGACGGTGGTTTGGACAAGCGATTGTTGCGATTGTATTTCCACCGAATGCAGGACGAGTCATAAGTAACTGATTGTGTTTCTGTTCCTGTCCTTCACGAGCAACTAATGGGAAATCACCAATTTCAAGTACTGTACAGTCTGCTGTAAGACCTGTTGCAACTCTTGCAGATACAGTAGGACCTAAATCACGACCGATTGCTGTTGCACCTACTAACATAATTTCCGGTTTGTATTCGTTAATTACAGAAGATAATGCGTGTGCATATGGTTCTGTTCTATATGTTTCTAATGCCGGGTCATCTACTACGATAACTTTATCTGCACCATATTCAGCAAGTTCATCTACTAAACCTTTTACATTTGAACCAAGAAGAACTGCTGTTACATCTGTATCTAAATCTGCTGCTAATTCTTTCGCTTTTCCAATAAGCTCGAAAGCGATGGAGCTGATTTCATTGTCTACCTGCTGTGCGTAGATAAATACGCCCTTATATTGTTCTAAACTCATGTTTTTCACCACTTTCCTTGAATATTAGATTACGTGTTTTTCTTTTAATTTGCCCATTAAGTAAGCTACGGATTCTGTTGGGTCAAGTACCACTTTTTCACCTGCACCTTTACGAACTTTATCAGATGCTTTTGCAATCTGTGTTGGAGAACCTTTTAAACCAAGGTTAGAATCATCAACATCTTTAAGGTCTGGTCTGCCCCATACAGTTATTTCTTTATCCCAAGCTTCAAAAATTCCACCAGGAGTCATATATCTTGGCTCATTTAATTCAGAAAGAGCTGTAATTAAACATGGCATTGTTGCTTTTACTTCATGGTATCTGTCTTCATACTGACGTTTTACGATAACACTATTGCCATCTACTTTGATATCTTCTGCATAAGAAATTACCGGAAGTCCTAAATGTTCTGCAATCTGTGGACCAACCTGAGCTGTGTCACCGTCGATAGCTTGACGACCTGTAATAATTAAATCATAATCAATGTTTCTTAATGCACCTGCAATTGTTGTAGATGTAGCCCATGTATCTGCTCCACCTAATACTCTATCTGTTACAAGAATTGCATTATCTGCTCCCATAGCTAATGCTTCACGAAGAACATCTTCTGCTTTTGGAAGACCCATAGTAAGTACAGTTACTTCTGCACCTATCTCATCTTTAATTCTTAATGCTGCTTCAAGACCAGCTTTGTCATCTGGATTCATGATTGCAAGCATAGCTGCTCTATCAAGTGTTCCGTCCGGGTTAAACTTAACGCCACCCTTTGTATCAGGAACCTGTTTAATACATACTACGATTTTCATGTATCTTTCCTCCATCTATTATTTCAGTAATGCACCAGAGATAACCATACGCTGAACTTCGGAAGTTCCTTCGTAGATTTCTGTAATTTTAGCATCACGCATCATACGTTCTACATCATATTCTCTGATATATCCATATCCACCAAATAACTGAACAACTTCTGTTGTAACAGCCATAGCAGTTTCAGAAGCAAATAATTTTGCTTTTGCAGCTTCTACGGAGTAATTTCTCTGTGTAGCTTTTGCCATAGCAGCTTTATAAACTAAAAGCTGTGCAGCTTCAATTCTTGTAGCCATATCTGCTAATTTGAACTGTGTATTCTGCTGTGCTGCGATAGAACGACCGAACTGTTTTCTTTCTTTTGTGTAAGCAACTGCACGGTCTAATGCACCTTCTGCAATACCAAGAGCCTGAGCAGCGATACCAATACGTCCACCATCAAGAGTGTGCATAGCGATTGGGAAACCTTTTCCTTCTGGTCCAAGTAAATTTTCTTTCGGGATTCTGCAATCTTCAAAAATTAATTCATATGTAGAAGAACCACGGATACCCATTTTCTTTTCTTTTGTTCCAAAAGAGAATCCAGGAGCATCTTTATCTACGATAAATGCAGAGAAGTTTTTCTTCTTTCTGCCACGTTTGTCTTGTACAACACTTGTAATAGCGATTACGATATAAACATCAGCCACTTCACCGTTTGTAATGAAACATTTAGAACCATTTAATACCCATTCATCACCATCTAATACAGCTTTTGTCTGAGCACCCTGAGCATCTGTTCCGGCACCCGGTTCTGTTAATGCAAAAGCACCAAGTTTTTCACCTGTACAAAGAGCTTTTACATATTTCTGTTTCTGAGCTTCTGTTCCGTATGTCATAATTGGGTCTACGCAAAGAGATGTATGTGCAGAAACGATAACACCTGTTGTAGCGCAAACTTTTGATAATTCTTCTACGCACATAATATATGTTAATGGGTCACAACCCTGTCCACCGTATTCCTTTGGTACCGGAATACCCATCATTCCATATTTCTGTAATTTTTTAACTGTTTCCCAAGGAAACTTTTCTGTTTCGTCAGTTTCCTGAGCGAGTGGTTTTACTTCTGCTTCTGCAAAATCTCTGAAAAGATTGCGCGCCATCTCATGCTTTTTATCTAAAGAAAAATCCATGATTTTACTCCTTTTCTATTTATATTTTTTATTTTCAGTCAAACAAATATTACGCTTTTCTCTATAAACTTAGGCAAGATGCACATTATGCTTTGCATAACAAATACATTTGTGCATCTTACTTAAAGATTTTATTTGCCTAACTACTTATATACAACAATTACTGTGCATCAACTGGTGTTTTTGTACGGTCAGCGTTATATACGTAGAAACCTTTTCCGGATTTAACACCGAGGTTACCACCACGAACCATTTTACGAAGTAATGGACAAGCACGATATTTGCTATCACCTGTTTCATTGTAAAGAACGTCCATAATTGCAAGACAAATATCTAAACCGATGAAATCACCTAATTCAAGTGGTCCCATTGGATGATTTGCACCAAGTTTCATAGCAGCATCAATACCAGCAATATCAGAAACACCTTCCATTTTGATGAAAGCAGCTTCGTTAATCATTGGAATTAAAATACGGTTTACTACAAATCCTGCAGCTTCATTTACCTGTACCGGTGTTTTTCCGATTTCTACGGAAATCTTTTTGATTGTATCAACAACTTCTACTGGTGTATTTACGCCTGCGATAACTTCTACAAGTTTCATACGGTCTGCTGGGTTAAAGAAGTGCATACCAATCATAGGACGTGTAAGACCATTGCCGATTTCTGTAATAGATAAGCTTGATGTATTAGAAGCAAAGATACATTCCGGTTTTGCAATTTTATCTAATTCTGCAAAAGTTGTTTTCTTAACTTCCATGTTTTCAAATGCAGCTTCTACGATTAAATCGCAATCAGCACATAAATCTTCTTTTAAACCTGCTGTAATTTTTGCAAGGATTCCGTCAACAGCTTCCTGTGTCATTTTTCCTTTTGCTACAAGTTTGCTGTATC
>JAFWXB010000208.1 GCA_017523185.1 Lachnospiraceae bacterium
ATTATTCAAGAACGCTTAGAACGTGAATTTGACCTTGATTTAGTAACAACAGCACCGGGTGTTATTTATAAAGTGCATAAAACAAATGGTGAAGTGATTGAACTTACAAATCCTTCGAATTTACCTGACCCATCAGAAATTGACTATATGGAAGAACCATTTGTTTCAGCAGAAATTATGGTAACAAAAGATTATGTAGGTTCTATTATGACACTTTGTCAGGAACGAAGAGGTATTTATGTAAGTATGGAATATTTAGAAGAAACGCGTGCGTTACTGAAATATGACCTTCCATTAAATGAGATTATTTATGACTTCTTTGATGCTTTAAAATCACGTTCCAGAGGATATGCATCATTTGATTACGAATTAAAAGGGTATGTAGAATCACAGCTTGTAAAATTAGATATTTTAATCAATAAAGAAATGGTAGACGCATTATCCTTTATTGTATTTAAAGATAGTGCATATGAACGTGGTCGCAGAATGTGTGAACGTCTGAAAGAAGAAATTCCAATTCAAGCAGCCGTTGGTGGAAAAGTCATTGCTCGTGAAACCGTAAAAGCAATGAGAAAAGACGTGCTTGCAAAATGTTATGGTGGTGATATTTCACGAAAGAGAAAACTTTTAGAAAAGCAGAAAGAAGGTAAAAAACGTATGCGTCAAGTTGGAAGTGTAGAAATTCCACAAGAAGCATTTATGAGTGTATTGAAACTTGATGAGGATTAATTATGCAAAAAAATCTTGAACTGTATGTGCATATTCCATTTTGTATGAAAAAATGCAGTTATTGTGATTTTTTATCATTTCCTGCATCGGAAGAATTGCAAGCAGATTATGTAAAAGCATTGGTGCAGGAAATAAACGCTTATGGAAAGAAAATGACGGATTATGAAGTAAGTACCATTTATATTGGTGGTGGAACACCAAGTTGGTTAGATGAACATCAACTTTGTTATATTTTGGAAAATATCTATCAGTCATTTTCTATACAAAAAGAAGCAGAAATTTCCATGGAATGTAATCCAGGTACAATTACGAAAAAGAAAATGCAAAAGTATCGCAATGCAGGAATCAATCGTTTGAGTATTGGATTGCAATCAGCAAATAATGAAGAATTAAAATTACTTGGCAGAGTCCATACATTTGAGCAGTTTTTGAAAACATATGAACTGGCAAGAGAAGCTGATTTTTCAAATATCAATGTAGACTTGATGAGTGGGATTCCTTACCAAACAACAGAAAAGTTTTTAGAAACATTAGAAAAAATAACAAATTTAGAACCGGAGCATATTTCGGCCTATTCGCTTATTATAGAACAAGGAACTTTGTTTTATGAAAAATATCAATGCGATATTGAAAAACGCGAAAAAGGACATACACCAAACGCACTTCCAACAGAGGAAGAAGAATATCGTATCTATAAAGCCACACAGGACTTTTTAAAAATGGCAGGATATGAACAATATGAAATTTCTAATTATGCGAAAAAAGGATTTGCGTGTAAACATAATATTGGATATTGGACAAGAGAAAATTATTTGGGACTTGGACTTGGTTCGGCATCTTTAATTGAAAATGTACGATATACAAATCGCTCTGATTTATCGGCATACCTGAAAAATCCAACTTGTGGAACTGCAACTGTATTATCACGCAAAGAGCAAATGGAAGAATTTATGTTTTTAGGTCTTCGCATGAATTGTGGAGTAAGTCGTGCAGATTTTAAAGCACAATTTGGTATTTCAATTGATGCAATCTATAAAAAAGTGTTAGAAGAATTACACCAAGAAGGACTTTTAGAACGTTCAGCCGGCAGAATTTATTTAACGGAAAAAGGACAGGATATAGCAAATTATGTTATGGCAAAGTTTTTAATTGATAAGTCATAAAGAATTTATGTATCGTATTTTAATATATAATTGAGTAAATATGAAAAAGTGTATAAAAAGATTTGTTATTTGTATCTGATTTTAAGATTTATGTCCATATGTTATAAACAAAATTTTGTAGATATTTGTTTATGAACAAGTAGTGAAAGTGGATTGTGAAATTCATTTGAAATATAATAATTGAAGAAAAAACATTTTATTAAGAAAGAAAGGAGAAAATTATGGCTGAATCAGCAAAACAAGAAAATAAAATGGGTGTCATGCCCGTAAACAAATTATTAGTATCGATGTCTGTACCAATGATGTTATC
>JAFWXB010000025.1 GCA_017523185.1 Lachnospiraceae bacterium
AAGCAGTAGAAGTATTTCAAGAAGTTTTTGGGCTTCCTGTAACAGGTGTAGTAGATTATAGTACATGGTATGAAATTTCAAACATTTATGTAGCTGTTACACGTATTGCAGAATTGGTATAGCAATCTTTTGACAGAAAGAGCAATTTATATTAAAATAATGAGTTATATATGATATTTGAAATGAAATATATTTTAATTTTAAGGCGGAATGAAATAATAAGTGAAAATACAAAATGTGTTTCATTTATGAGAAATCGGATTTGAGTTTCATATAGATATATAATAAAAATAGTAAAGGAAAAAAATATCTTCTACAAAAAATGTAGAATTTATATATATTGAAACATTTAAGATTATGAAAAACTATAAAATAATCATTCAGTATGATGGTACTCGTTATAAAGGGTGGCAAGTACAAAAGTCTACGGATATGACAATTCAAGGGAAACTACAAGCTGTTTTAGAACAGCTTGTACAGTATCCTGTGGAAGTGATTGGTTCAGGGAGAACAGATGCAGGTGTTCATGCAATCGGGCAAGTTGCAAATTTTCATTTGAAAGAGGGCTTTTCAAATGAAGAAATTTTAGAATACTTAAATCAGTATCTTCCGATGGATATTGCAGTTACAGATATTGAAGAAGTAGAGGAGCGTTTTCACAGTCGCTATCATGCAACAAGTAAAACGTATGTATATCGTATTCATACAAGTACAATTCCAAATGTATTTGAGCGAAAATATATGTACACATATACAGAAACACTTGATATTGAGAAAATGAAAGAAGCTGCTGCGTATTTAATAGGAACACATGATTTTTTAGCATTTTGTGGTAATAAAAAGATGAAAAAGTCGACAGTAAGGACAATTACTGACATTACAATTGAAAAAAGTGATAGCGAATTGCAATTGTCTTTTACAGGAGATGGATTTTTACAAAATATGATTCGGATTATAACAGGAACTTTAATTGAGGTGGGAAGTGGGCGAAAATCACCTTATGAAGTAAGAGAAATATTAGAAAAGAAGGACAGGACGTTGGCAGGTTATACAGCTCCGTCGGAAGGACTTATATTGAAAAGGGTAAAATATGAAGCAACAATGGATGTTAATAAATAAAAGAGCAGATTTTAAAGCAATGGGAGATGCGTTTGGCATAGACCAAGTGACAGCGAGAATTATACGAAATAGAGATTTAACAGAACAAGAGGAAATTCAAAAATTTTTATATGGTGGAATGGAAGAATTGCACAATCCACATTTGCTAAAAGATGCACAACTTTTGGTAGATATTTTGGAGAAAAAAATAAAAAGCAAACAATCCATTCGCATTATTGGGGATTATGACATTGATGGTGTTATGTCCACGTACATTTTAAAGACAGCATTTGACAGATGTGGTGCAAATGCACAAATTCAGATTCCGGATAGAATACATGATGGTTACGGATTGAATATGAATTTGATTACACAAGCATACGAAGATGGAGTTGACACAATTGTTACTTGTGATAATGGTATTTCTGCAATACAAGAAATTGCTTATGCAAAATCACTTGGAATGACAATCCTTGTCACCGACCATCATGAAATTCCTTATGAAGAAATAGAGGGTGTACGTCATTATAAAAAAAGTATCGCAGATGCGATTGTAAATCCACATCAAAAAGAATGTCAGTATCCATATAAATATTTATGTGGAGCAGGAGTTGCTTGGAAAGTGGTATGTCTTTTATACGAAAGATTTAGTGTGGATTTTGCAGAAGCAGAAGAATTGTTGGAGAATGTAGCCTTTGCAACAGTTGGCGATATTATGCCATTGACAGGCGAAAATCGCATTTTAGTAAAAGAAGGATTAAAAAGGATTCATTTTACAAAAAATATAGGAATGAAAGCCTTGATTGCACAATGTGGTTTAGAAGCACATGATATAGATGCATATCATTTTGGATTTGTTTTAGGTCCATGTATTAACGCAAGTGGAAGATTAGATACGGCAAAACGAGCATTAGAATTATTTTTTCAAACAAATCCGGAATATGCAGTACAAATCGCAAATGAATTAGTTGTGTTAAATAATGAGCGAAAAGACATGACAAAAGATGGTGTAGATGAGGCAGTTCGTTATTATGAAGAACATGAATGTGAGAAAGATAGTGTATTAGTTATTTATCTTCCGGATGTACATGAAAGTATTGCTGGAATTATTGCAGGGCGAATACGAGAAAAATATCATAAGCCGACATTTATTCTTACAAAGGCAGAAGAAGGGGTAAAAGGTTCGGGACGTTCCATAGAAGAATATTCTATGTATGAAGAAATGTGTAAATGTCAGGAGTTATTTACAAAATTCGGTGGTCATCCTATGGCAGCAGGGTTATCATTACTAGAGGAAAATGTGGCAGTTTTCCGAAAAAAAATAAATGCAGTTTCCAATCTTACTGAAAAAGATTTGATTCCAAAAGTGCGTATTGATGTGCCTATGCCAATGGATTATGTAACAAAAGAATTGGTACAGGAATTTTCAATTTTAGCACCGTTTGGAAAAAATAATACAAAACCTGTATTTGCAGACAAAGGATTAAGAGTAAAACGAATGTTTATTTTAGGCAGAAATAAAAATGTGTTAAAAATGACTTTACTTACAAAAAATGAAAAGTCTGTGTCTGCGATTTATTTTGGTGATATAGAGCAATTTTTAACATATTTAGAAGAAAAGTATGGAAAACGTGAACTTGAGGCAGCTATGGGTGGTTCTGAAAATAAAATAGAGTTGTCTTTGGTGTATTTTCCAAAAATTAATATATTTCGTGATGTAGAAGAATTGCAGTTTGAAATACAGTATTACCAATAAATTGCATGTATAATATATATGCATATAATGTATTATTTATAACATGAATGACAAAATATGACATATTACATAAAATTATTCGTAATACAAAGACATATTTAGAATGATAATAGCAAATGTATTTGTATAATAGACAAATGGAATATATTTTTATGCAAATTTTCGTATTTTATCAATTGTAGTGTATAAACAAAAGTATATACCAAATAGAAAAGAATGCATATCTTTGGTTGTGAAAATGCCTAACTCGTTGTAAAATAATAGTGTTGGAGGCAGAACATGTTCGGAAGTAGAAAAAGGAAAAGCTCATTAGAACAGAGCAAACAGATTTTTTTACAAATAGCAGAAAAAAAAGAAGGTTTTGAAGCAAATTATGCACAAATAACCGAAGAAAGTAAACGAATGCAGATGGACGTTTCACAGATATACGAAAATACACATAATCTTGTAGAACGTGCTACAATCAATGTGGAAACGGAAGCAACGATTCTTCAGATTGTAAATAAAATGGCTGTAGATATAACTGCCATTCAAAAAGAGTATAGAGAGTTATGTATATTATTAGAAAAACAATTAGAAGCAGAAGTTTCTTTAGTAGAAGAACAAAAACACTATACAACACCAGCAAAATATTTAACAGAAGTTCCTTCTATGTTTAGAGGATATAACCAGTTGTACATGAAACTTTTAGAGGAAATGGAAGAACATGAAAAACAGATAGGAGTTTTGGCATTAAATGCAGCTATTGAGGCGGGACGTTTGGGGGAAGATGCAAAACAGTTTATTGATGTTGCCGAAGAAATTCGACAAAATGTAATTAAATACGAAGAAAAAATAAATATAATGCAAGAAGAACTCGAAGCATCTAATCGTCAAATAGAAATATTAGAGAATACTATACAAAGTTTTATTGCACTTTTAAGAAATAATAACAAATCTACAACCCGATTATTAAAATGGGCACAAGAGATTGTTAAAAAAGCCAAAAATTCTGTAATTGATAAATTTACGGATAATACACTTTCTTTGCGAGATAAAGTAGTTGGTCTTCGAAATATGGACGAAGAAATTGTAAAAAGTGGGGAACGTAATAAAATTCAATTAGGAGATATTAAGGAAGAATTACAAGCACAAAAAAAAGAATTAACCGAGGTTGCAGAGAAATTTTTTGATATTTTTCAACTGATAGAAAAACAGAAATAAAGGGATTACAAAAGAAAGAGAGGGTAAAAATATGGTTACAAGCAATTTTACTTTTTTATCCAATGATGGGAAAACAAAAGTACATGCAGTAAAATGGAAACCGGATTCCGGAGAGTATTATGCTATTTTGCAGATTTCACATGGAATGGTAGAGTATATAGAACGTTATGTTCCTTTTGCAGAATATTTAACATCAAGAGGATATATGATAGTAGGGCATGACCATATCGGTCATGGAGCATCTGTTGTATCACAAAAAGACTGGGGATATTTTTGTGAAGGAAATCCAAGTGATATTTTAGTTGCAGATATGCATAAACTTCGCAGTTTAATACAAGAAGAAAATGCAAATATTCCATATTTTATATTGGGGCATAGTATGGGTTCGTTTTTATTGCGAAAATATCTAGCGTTTTACCATGAAAATTTGAATGGTGCAATTATTATGGGAACCGGTTTTATCCCACCAGGTATGACAAAATTAGCCTTAAAATTGACTAATTTGGTAGGATATATACGAGGAACACACTACCGAAGCAAGTTCATTTCTAATTTAACATTTGGAGCATCTTATAAAGGATTTGATATGTCAGGAACACAACCTGAAAAAAGTTGGCTTACAAAGGATATAGAAATTGTAAAGAAGTATTATAATGAGCCAAGATGTACGTTTTTATTTACGCTAAATGGATATAAGGGATTATTTGAAGCTGTGGATTTTTCTTGTAATATAGAAAATATTAAAACGCTTCCTAAAAGACTTCCTATATTGATAGTATCGGGAAAAGATGACCCCGTAGGTGATATGGGAATAGGAGTAGAAAAAGTATATCAGATGTTTCAAGATGCAGACTTAGAAGATGTTGTGTGTAAATTGTACGAAAATGACAGACATGAAATTTTAAATGAAACAGACAGAGAACAAGTGTTTGAAGATATTTTCGTATGGTTACAGAATCGTTTGAGATGAATAAGCTCTTTTATCCAAAAATTTAATCTTTTATGTATTTGAAGTGGAAAATTTATTTGATTCGTTAAAGCTATTATAATAATTTTATTATTTATCGAATTTGGATATTTAGTGGAGAGAACTTTTATATAAGATATAAAAAAGGTTACTGCTATAAATAACTCCCAAAAGTTAGAATAAAATCTAACAATTGGGAGTTGATATACTATGCAGTAACCTTTTTCTTATTTTTTTCCTTTGCAATAGCTTTATTGGTATTTGGTGCATATACCAATAAATACATTACAAAGGCTGTTAAAAGTCCTGTAATTAAATCAAATACCGAATGTTGTTTTAAAAATACGGTAGATAATACAATACTTATCATCAATACACAGGATAGTGCACAAATCACTTTGTTTGTTTTTAATTTTTTACTATGAACGATTGCTAAATGTGCTGCAATGGAATTGTATACATGAATACTTGGAAATAAATTGGTAGCAGTATCTGTTTTATAAAGCCATGCACAAAGTTCTGTAAAGATATTGGTACGTTCAAATGTAGTTGGTCGAAGAAAATGACCGTTTGGATAAATCGTAGAAATAATTAAAAACAATGTCATTCCTGTAAATAAAAATGCACATAATTGATAAAATTCGTTTCTATCTGTAAATCCAACATAAAGAACCGTAATTGCAACATAGAGAAACCAAAGTAAGTATGGAATGATAAAATATTCACAAAATGGAATGTAATCATC
>JAFWXB010000209.1 GCA_017523185.1 Lachnospiraceae bacterium
AATATTATGCAGTAGAAGGTGCAAATGTGTATTTCCAATTATTAAAAGATGGAAAGCCACAAGACCCACAAGAATTGTTTCCATAGTATAATTCGTATAGTATAAAATTAGTTGGATATTGTAAAGCAATTATTTATAATAGAAATACAGAGAGATATTGTTTTTCTAAACAAATAGACTTAAATATGAGTAAGATAAAAGAAAGTATTATAGGAAAATCATCAAAGATGTTAGCACAAAAGATAACATAGTTTGGTGATTTTTCTTTTTGATATGAAATTAATATAAGTTCAAAATGTAAGAAAATGGGATAAGTTATTAGGTTCTGAACAAGTAGCAGAAGCAAATTGCGAATGATTATTTGGTGAATAGTATGTAATTTTAGTATGAGTTTCACAAAGGAAAAATCAGATAACATATAGAATTGTTGTAAAATTTTTTATATAATAATTTATTATTTTTATATCTAAGATAAGGTTTAATTTGAAAAAACAAAACTAAGATAAAGTCTTAATTTTAAGAATTAGGTTAAGAATGAAAATTACGTTATCTTTATTAGTTAAGATAGATTTTTAAAAGTAATTATTTGTAGAATATGTTTGTTGTTGTACAGATAGTATTTAGAAAAGCATGATAAACGAAATTCAGGTAATAAAGAAACAGTAACATATGTTTATAATAATAGGAAGTTTCTGATATGGAAATCATTGATTTTCTAAATGATTTTTGTTATAATCGGTTCATTGTGGCGAAAAAAAGGATATTATGAAAGAAAAACAAAATTATACATATATGGTACGTTGTAAAGACAATAGTCTTTATATAGGCTGGACAAATGATTTAGAAAAAAGAATTAAGGCACATAACGAAGGGAAAGGGGCAAAATATACAAGACCTCGTCGACCGGTAGAACTTGTGTATTATGAAGCCTTTGCAACAAAACAAGAAGCCATGAGCCGAGAGTATCATTTGAAAAAATTAAATCATAGGCAAAGGGAACAGCTTGTTCAGAACAAAAGTGTCACGAATTTGTGTAGTATATAGTTCTGGCAGGCTAAATTTATGTTTAAACCTCATTAGTATAGCTGATATTTATAGATTTGTGAAAAAATCATTACAAAAGATGAATAAGAGATTGATAAAGATTGTATTTTAAGTTTTTATAAGATAAATTTATATTTTGATTAGAAAGGATATACAATATAGTATGGAAACAGTTAGATTTGAAGAATTAGGATTATATCCACAGATATTAAAAGCAATTAAAGAAATGGGATTTGAAGAAGCAACTCCAATTCAAAGCCAAGCAATTCCAATGGTATTAAGTGGTGTTGATGTGATTGGACAAGCACAAACAGGAACGGGAAAAACAGCGTCCTTTGGTATTCCACTTCTTATGAAAGTAGACCCGAATAATAAAAAAACACAGGCTATTGTACTTTGTCCAACAAGAGAACTTGCAATTCAATGTGCAGAAGAAATTCGTAAACTTGCGAAATATTTGCATGGTATCAAAGTGCTTCCTGTGTATGGTGGACAAGATATTACAAGACAGATTAAAGCATTAAAAGGTGGGGCAACTATTATTATTGGAACACCGGGACGTGTGATGGACCATCTTCGCAGAAAAACAATTCGTTTAGATTATGTAGAAACAATGGTTTTAGATGAAGCTGATGAAATGTTAAATATGGGATTTCGTGAAGATATTGAAACAATTCTTTCTTATATTCCAAATGAAGAACGACAGACTGTTTTATTTTCAGCGACAATGCCAAAACCAATTTTAGAAATCACTAAAAAGTACCAAAATAATGCAACTACAATTAAAATTACAAAAAAAGAATTAACTGTACCAAGTATTGAACAGTATTACTATGATATTCGCAGAAATGATAAAATTGATGTATTGTGCAGATTGCTTGATTTTTACAATCCAAAGTTGTCACTTGTATTCTGCAATACAAAACGTATGGTAGATGAACTTGCATTTGAACTTACAAGTAGAGGTTATGCAGCAGAAGCTATTCATGGAGATATGAAACAGGCACAGCGTGATAGAGTTATGAAAAATTTTAGAACAGGAAAAACAGATATTTTAATTGCAACAGATGTAGCAGCAAGAGGAATTGACGTAGATGATGTAGAAGCTGTTTTTAACTATGACTTGCCACAAGATAATGAATATTATGTGCATAGAATTGGGCGTACAGGTCGTGCAGGCAGAACTGGTCGTGCATTTAATTTTATTCGAGGAAAAGAAGTTTATCGTTTAAAAGAAATTCAAAGATACTGTAAAACAAAGATTTATGCACAGCCAATTCCATCAGCTCATGATGTAGAACAGATTAAGGCTGAAAAAATCTTAGACCGTATTGGTGAAATTATTGATGAAGTACGTTTAAAAGATATGATTGATATTATCGACCATGTGGTAAATACAACCGATTATACAGCAACGGATATTGCAGCAGCCTTTTTAAAGCAGGCAATTGGTGGTGTGGAACTTTCAAAAGAAGAACGTGAACTTGATGAGATGTTTGCTGAAGATACAGGTGCAGAAGAAGGCATGGTACGTTTATTTATTAATGTAGGTAGAAAAGACAAGGTTCGCCCTGGAGATATTTTAGGGGCAGTTGCAGGAGAAGCTCGTATTTCCGGAAAATTAGTTGGTGCAATTGATATGTATGATAATTATACCTTTGTAGAAGTGCCAAAAGAACATGGAAAAGATGTATTAAAAGCTATGAAAGACGTAAAAATTGAAGGAAAATCTATTAATATTGAACCGGCAAATCGAAAATAAGGATTCGATAATTCAAGTTTACTGGTGGATTAAAATATCTTAAGAAAATCTTAATTAGTTGACTGATTGGATATTAATAATAAATTCGCTACAATAGAAGCAGAAAAGAAATGCTTTTATTGTAGCGTTTTTATTTTTGATATTAAATTTAGAATATGATACAAATGTATTTATGATAGAAAGACATATTTTTCATTATAATTAGAAATATCTTTATGGAATAGAAAAATAACTTATGTTTTTGTGCAATTTTCGTCTTTTATCTAATTTATATTATAAAACATAGGATTTTATAATATGATTATGGTTATAAATATTTTATCATTTTTTGAAAAAGCATATATACAAATTGTATAATAAATAGAAATAAAATTATATAATTTGCATAAATAATAAAAAAATTTATGGAAACAGAAAAAGTATGAAAAATAGATAAGGGGAATTAAAAGATGTACAACGTATTAGTATGTGATGATGAAAAGGATATTGTATCTGCATTAAAAATTTATTTAACAAGTGAAGGATATCAAGTGTATGAAGCTTTTCATGGAAAAGAAGCAATAGAAATTGTAAAATCAAAAAATATTCATCTTGTGTTAATGGATATTATGATGCCTGTGTTAGATGGTATTCAAGCAATGGTAGAAATTCGAAAAATTTCTAATGTACCTGTCATTTTATTAACAGCAAAAGGAGAAGATACAGACAAAGTATTAGGACTTACGGTAGGAGCTGATGATTATGTTACAAAGCCGTTTAATCCTGTGGAATTGCAAGCAAGAGTAAAATCGCAACTTCGTCGTTATATGCAACTTGGGAGTGGTACAATGTTAGCTGAAAAAGCACGCATTGGTGGAATTGAAATGGATGATAAAGCAAAAGAAGTAACATTAGATGGTGAAAAAGTGAATCTTACAAGAACAGAATATGATATTTTGAAGTTACTTATGGAACATCAAGGGGAGGTTTTTTCTCCAAATCAGATTTATGAAAGAGTGTGGAAAGATAATCCTTATGGAACAGAAAATACAGTTGCTGTGCATATTCGTCATTTACGAGAAAAAATTGAATATAATCCACAAGAACCTCGTTACTTAAAAGTGGTATGGGGACGAGGATATAAAATGGAAGGAGATTAAAATATGAAAAATCTGTTAAAAAAGAAATGGATAAGAGTAATTTTATATATTACAGGAATGTGTGCAGGACTGGGTATCACAGCTTCTCTTTTTGGCATTATTTTTATGTCATTTGGTTCTGCAAAAGATATTATACAGAAAGGACATGAAAACATTGCAAGTAATTATGCTTCTATGATAGTAAATGCATATGAGTCGGAAGATTTAGAAACAGCGAATAAAGAGATTTCCGATACAAATTTTCAATATGCAATTATTAAAAATATAAATGAGAATACCGTATCAAATATTTCCAGTAGAGAAAATTGGATAGCAACAAATATTCCGGAAGAAACAGATGTAACATTTATGTATCAATTTAATATATTTGAAGGTTCTTATAGAAATTATAATATTTCCAGTTTATTTGGAGCATTAAAGAGGGATTTATATAGCCATTATGGAACAATCAGTTGTGAAAATGAGATTACATATTATATTTTTGATAAAGACACAGGAATTTTTTATGTAAGTGCAGGAAGTTATTATTTTCCGGTAAAATTCATTTTCGTAAATCATGGAGATTTGTCATATGATTACAAGTTACAAGAAATAGACGGAAAAATGTGTTATTATAACAATTATTATAATATGTTACTTGATACTACACAATATCAGACTTGGGAATGGATAAAACTCGGAGAAAATGGAAGTTATGGAAGCCAAATGACATTATATGACAATCAGTCGTATAGTGATATTAAATTTGCACAAAATGCTACCTTTATTCAAGATAATCTTTATCAAAGTAGTGATTATAATATTACAAAGTGGGGAACTGTAAACTATACAGATACAAATATCCCAAAAGAATACAGTATTGTAGCTCGAATTAATCCACAACAACCATATGAGGATTTTTTTGTAGAGTGGGAACGATTGGTGAATGATATACATTATTATCAAGATGATAGTGTATTTGTCTTATTTCAATTTATTGTGTTATTTTTATTGTGTGTATTTTGTTTGATTTATGGAACAACAAATGAAAAAGAAGAACTAACTTTTCTTAGAAAAGCACCATTACTTATGTATAGTGTTATTTTCATTAGTATTGAAGTATTATTGGGAGCAGGAATTGTGGGCTTTGTTGGGATTGTTTTCCATGAACAAGTAACATTTTCCGTTAGTAATTTTATTGGTATTATTGCAGAAATAGTGTTAGTAATACTTGCATTTTTACTATTTTATATTACAAATATTACTGCTCGTATAAAAACAAAGACATTATATCGAAATAGTGAGGTTTATTATTTGATAAAGCCAATTGGATATTGTGGAAAAAGAATTACAGAAATTTTTAGAGAACTACGAGCTAATACACCGATATTTTGGAAATTTGTGATAGCAGAAGTAATTTTAACATGCATACAACTTTTTATTACAATGAATTTGTATAGATATAATATAGATATGTTAATTTTATTCGTACTTTTGTATAAGATTTTAGAAGTTTTAGGTGTTATGTTTGTAATCTATCAAATGATAGAATTGCAAAAAGGGGCAAAAAGAGTAGCTTGTGGTGATTTATTGAAACCAATTGATACGACACGTATGTTTTGGGAATTTAAAAAGCATGGAGAATATATCAATCAGACAGGAGAAGGGATTTCTCTTGCTGTGGAAAAACAATTAAAAAGTGAACGCTTTAAGACAGAATTGATTACAAATGTATCGCATGATATTAAAACTCCATTAACTTCGATTATTAATTATGTGGATTTAATTAAAAAACAACATATTACAGATGAAACGCTTTGTGAATATATTGAGGTTTTAGACCGTCAATCAGCAAGACTTAAGAAATTGATTGAAGACTTGATGGAGGCTTCCAAGGCTTCTACGGGGAATCTGACGGTTCATTTGGAGGAATGTAATGCAGATGTGTTGTTATCGCAGGTGATTGGAGAATTTGAAGAAAAATTTATCCAAAAAGGGCTACAAATTGTGTTAAATAAGCCGGAAACACAAGTTGTTCTTCAAGCTGATGGAAGACATTTATGGAGAGTGTTTGATAATTTAATGGGAAATATTTATAAATACGCACAATCCAACACAAGAGTATATATTAATTTAGAAAAAACAGAAAGAGGTGTGAAATTTATTTTTAAAAATATTTCCCAATCACAACTCAATATTTCAAGTGATGAATTACTGGAACGATTTGTGCGTGGAGATAGTTCCAGAAATACTGAAGGAAGTGGTCTAGGCTTATCAATTGCACAAAGTTTAACAGAGCTTATGGAGGGAACTATGCATTTGGATATTGATGGAGATTTATTTAAAGTAACATTGCAGTTTCCAATAGAATATAAAAAACAAGAATCCGTAGACGATATCTTTGAAAAAGAACCACAAGACGATATCTTTGAAAAAGTCGAAAAAAAATCAGATAAAAAATTAGAAAAAATAAAAAAATTTTTAAGAAAGAAATCATAAAGAAAGGCTGTTGCATAAATCAAATAAGATACAAAATATTATTTTAGAAGAAGATTCTATTTTGTTCATATTTGATTTATTGCAACAGTCTTTTGTATTATCACAATTGAAATTTTGTTAAGTGAATATTCGATTAAATAAGTCCAAGTATCTTTGTTCTACAACTTCAAAAGGCAGTACCTCATAAGAAAAGTCAGTTTTCATACAAGGAGGAGTTTGGTCTAAATTCATATTTAAAAGTGTAGTTAAGTCATAATAGAGCATATCGTCATCAATTTCTTTGACTTGGTGTTGTTCTTCTTTGGATAATGCAGAACCTAAGTATTTTTTATAAATAAGAGATAATAATTGTTCTTC
>JAFWXB010000210.1 GCA_017523185.1 Lachnospiraceae bacterium
GCAATCGGCACAAGAACAACAAATTTCATATCATGTAGGGGTTGTACAATGTAAAGATAGTTTTTTTGGACAACATGAACCGGAAGTGATGCCTGTAAGCTATGAATTACAAAATAAATGGCAGGCTTGGATTCGTATGGGGTGTCTTGCTTCAGAAATGGAATCTGCTGCATTATTTATTACAGCAAGTTTTCTTCGTGTAAGAATGGGGTCTTGCTTTTTAGTAATGGCAAATCAGGAACGTGCCAAAAAAGGACTTTCTAATGAGCAGGTACATGATACAGAACTTGCCATTCGCACAGCAATTGGGGCACTTCGTAAACTGATTGCAGAGGACAAGCAGAAATAAATATTTGATATTTAAGGGTGATGTCAACCACTCTATAATATAATGCTGTTTTAGATAATATCTAGGCAGATAGCAAAACTTTATACAAAACAGTTGACAAAAAGCACATAAAAATAAACAAAAGGAGAGAGCAAAGATGAAGAAGAAAATTTTAGCATTACTTATGTGTGCAACTATGGTATTTGGAATGACTGCATGTGGTGGTACAGGTTCAGGAAACGGAACAGAAGGTGGCAAAGAAGGCGATACTTTAAGAATTGGTATGGTAACAGATATTGGTGGTGTAAATGATGGTTCTTTTAACCAGTCTTCATGGGAAGGATTACAAAGAGCAGAAGAAGAATTAGGTATTGAAGCAGATTACTTAGAATCTAAAACAGATGCAGATTATGTACCAAACTTAGAAACTTTAATTGATGAAGAATATGACTTAATTATTTCTGTAGGCTATAAATTAGCTGATGCAACAAAAGAAGCAGCAAACGCAAATCCTGACCAGAAATTTGCAATTATTGATGATGCAACTTGTGCAGATTTAGATAATGTTACTTGTTTAATGTTTAAGCAGGAACAGGCTTCTTATTTAGTAGGTTATGTTGCAGGTCTTATGACAGAAAAGGATAATGTTGGTATCGTTCTTGGTATGGCAAGTGAAAATATGCATTTATTCGGATATGGATATGTTGCAGGTGTTGTAGATGCAAATCCGGATTGTAAAGTACAACAGATTAATGCAAACAGCTTTGCAGACCCTGCTACAGGAAAAACAAATGCAAATACAATGGTAACAAATGGAGCAGATATTATCTTCCACGCAGCAGGTGGTACAGGAAATGGTGTTATTGATGGTTGTACAGAAGCAGGAATTAAAGCAATTGGTGTAGATAGTGACCAAGCTTACCTTGCTCCACAGACAATTATTACATCTGCTATGAAACGTGTAGATAATGCAGTATATGAATGTGTTAAATCTTTACAGGAAGATAAATTAGAAGCTGGTGTTATGACATATGACATTACAAATGGTGGTGTAGATATTGCTCCAACAACAGACCTTCTTCCGGAAGAAGTAATTACAGCAGTAAATGGTGTAAAAGAAAAATTATTAAGTGGTGAAATTGTTGTTCCAGCAAGTAAAGATGAATTTAATGCAAAATATGGTGATATTTACGAATTAGATTAATGATTAAAAAGCCATCGTGTAAAATATGATGTATATATGAATTAAAGTGATTTAACCGAATCAAGAAAATCCTCCACTTCAAATGTGTAGAGCATTAAGTGGTGGGTAGGGGAGTTTCTTGTGTCAGGTGGGACTTACAAACCCCACCTGACAAGCTACGTTAATAGCTATTCGCTTATGAGCAAGTAGTGAATGCGAATATGCGTTTGACAATTAGCTGGCATTTTGCTTTTGGAGATGCCAGCTAGCTTTACAAAAAGTATAAAAATCTGAATTAATTAACATATAAAAAGATAAGGAAGGATACATTATGCGAGCAATTTCCATGGAA
>JAFWXB010000211.1 GCA_017523185.1 Lachnospiraceae bacterium
ACCTTTCTAAAAAGTGCTTAGGTTAATAAAGAAATAGATTTGAAATATTTTGCTATAAATATTAAGGTTGCTGAAACAAATGTATATAAGACATATGTATTATTTTTTATATGCAGTTGATAATCAAAAATAATATATTGAGATATATAAATTGAAAAGTTCCAATGATAAAAAATAGTGTTTGTAACTGTTATTTTATTATGTATGGAAGTTACATTATTTTTTAGTATAGCATATAAAAAAGAATGGATACAAGAGAAAAAGTTTAATCAAATTAAGAAATTCATTATTAAAAAAATGTTAAGTAGAAAATAACAATAAATTTATTGAAATAGATATTGACCGACGGTCGAAAGTGGTGGTATTATGGTGTTGTAAGAATCGACCATTGGTCGAAATAAAGGTATTGGAGGAATGAAAAATGACTTATGCAGAGTATTTTTCAAGTATAAAAACAGAATTTATGGGGGCTGATGTAAGTGATATTCAGGAACATTTGGCATACCAATTTAATATTATAGGAGAAGGTTCCGGCATTTTTTATGTGGAAGTAAAAGGTGGAGAATTACATATTGAACCATATGAATATTTTGACCGTCATGCAATGTTTACAGCAACAACAGAAATCTTTACAGACATGATTAGAGGAAAAATAGACCCTGTATGGGCATTTACAATTGGGAAACTCAAAGTAGAAGGCGATTTTGAGAAAGCATTAAAATTAAAACAAATTATTGATAAAAATAAAAAGAAAAAAAGTAAATCATAAAAAGAATTAATTCAGAATTAGCTAATTTGAAATAGGCAGTAAAAAATAAAAAGTAGAAAATAGTGAATTTAGAATGGGCTAATTCGAAATAGTCAGTAAAAATAGTTAATCAGAAACTAAGTAATAAGAGGCGTTTAATGAATAAGAAAAATATTTTAAAAACAGCAGTAATAGGTGCAGGAACTGTAGCATTGGCAGAATTGGGGATTTCTGCTTATTTTTATCGCAGAACCATGACTCGCAATAATGCAAAAACAGAACGCACAATGAAAATGGCAGGAACGGACTGGAATCAGCATATGCCATTTATTCAGAAACGAAAAGAATATATGATGGAACAACCATATGAAGATAAATGGATAGAATCGGACGATGCTTTAAGACTTCATGCAACATGGTTTCCACAAGCAGATTTAAAAAAAGTAGTGATTTGTTTTCATGGATATACAAGTCAAGGAATGAGTGATTATATTGGACTTTCCGACTATTATATGAAGAATGGATATTCCATGCTTCTTGTAGATGAGCGTGCACATGGAGAAAGCGAAGGTACATATATTGGATTTGGCTGTTTAGATAGACATGATGCAATAAAATGGATTGATTTTGTAATTGAAATGTGTGGAGAAGATGTACAGATTTTATTGCATGGAACTTCTATGGGTGGCGCAACCGTACTTATGACAAGTGGGTTAGAACTTCCATCTCAAGTAAAGGGAATTATTTCCGATTGTGCATTTACTTCTCCAAAAGAAGTATTTACGCATGTATTAAAAAATATGATACATTTACCAGCGTTTCCAATTATACAGATTTCCGATATTATCAATCAGAAAAAAGCAGGCTATGGTTTAGATGAATGTAATGCTGCAAGAGAAGTAGAAAAGGCAGAAGTACCGATTTTATTTATTCATGGTTCAGGAGATACTTTTGTTCCATGTGAGATGTGTGATGTGTTATATGACAATTGTGCTTCTGAAAAATACAAATTGATTGTAGAAGGAGCAGCACACGCAGAAAGCTATTATAAGGATACAAAAGCATATGAAGATGCATTAGATGAGTTTATAGAAGCAGTTATAGAATAAATGTTTTTTAATAAAGGAGGAAAATAGAATGGTTGTAAAAGAAAAAAATGGATACAAATTATATCCATTAACAGTAGCACAGAAATTTCATTTTTATTATCAGAATTTTTGTCCAAAGAAAGAAGTTTTAAACATTGGTACAAGTGTTACAATTGGTACGGAAATTGATTTTAATCTTTTGAAAGAGTCTATTTATAAGGCTTATGAAAGAAATGAATTTATGCGTATTCGTTCCACACAAGATGATGAAGGAAATTGGTGTCAGTATATTGTGGAAAAAGAAGATAGAGATATTGAATATGTGGATTTTTCTGACAAGACAATGGAAGAAGCTGAAGAAATTATGAAAGGCTGGACACAAGTACCATTTGAACGTGCAGATTCTCCAATGAACCGTATTGTAATGATTACAACATCGGATGGATATCATGGTACATATTTGCTTGGTGACCATATGATTATGGATGCACAGTCTTTGATTTGTTTCCAACGTGATGTTATCGAATTATATTGTCATACAGCATATCCGGAAGCAATTGGATATCCAAAAGAAATGGCTTCTTATTGGGAACAGATTGAAAAAGATTTAGCTTATGAAGCAGGCAGTAAAGCACAAAATCGTGATAGAGAGTTTTTCCAGAAAATAATTGATGCTTCTGAACCAATTTACAATGGTATTAGTGGACCGGGACAATTACAGGCAGAACGTGACAGATGCAATAATCCGGAATTAAGAGCAGCCATTAATGCAACACGTGATGTAACATCAGCACTTGATATTTTCCATTTAGAAGCAGAACCAACAAAACGTTTGATGGATTTCTGTGAAAAGTATCATGTATCTTTAGTATGTTTATTACTTATGGGACTTCGTACCTATTTCCAAAAAGAAAATGGTAATGATGATGTTTCTATTAATACAGCAATTGCTCGTAGAGCAACTTTGAAAGAAAAGAAAAGTGGTGGAACAAGAATTCATTCATTCCCATTCCGTACAATCATTTCCAAAGAAACATCTTTTATTGATGGTATTTATGCAATTCGTGATTTACAGAATGAATATTTCCGTCATGCAAATTATAATCCAACCGAATATTTTGCATATCGTAGCAAAAAATATCCTGTTCAACCGGGACAGACATATGAACCAATGTCTTTAACTTATCAACCAATGACATTGAAAGAAAAAGGTCTTGACAATCTTGGTGATATTAAGTATAAAACAAAATGGTATCCGAATGGTGCTACTACACAAGCAATGTATTTGACTGTTATGCATAGACCGGATGACAATGGATTGGATTTCAATTTTGAACATCAGGTAGCAGCTGTATCCAAAAAACAATTAGAATATTTATATTATTATCTTTGCAAGATTATGTTCAAAGGTATTGAAAATCCGGATATGTCAGTTGGCGATATTATTAATTTAA
>JAFWXB010000212.1 GCA_017523185.1 Lachnospiraceae bacterium
AATCCAAGACCAAATCCTGCGTGTCTTGCAGAACCGTATTTACGAAGGTCAAGGTAGAACTTGTAATCTTCTTCATTCAGTCCCATTTCTTTAATTCTTGTAAGCAGTTTATCATAATCATCTTCACGCTGACTTCCACCGATGATTTCACCAATACCAGGTACCAAACAGTCTACGGCTGCTACAGTTTTTCCGTCTTCGTTTAATTTCATATAGAAGGCTTTGATATCCTTTGGATAATCCGTAACGAATACCGGACGTTTAAATACTTCTTCGGTCAAATATCTTTCGTGTTCTGTCTGCAAATCACAACCCCAAGATACTTTGTAATCAAAATTGTCATTGTTTTTAGAAAGAATGTCAATTGCTTCTGTATAGGTTACACGAGCAAAATCATTGCTTACTACGTTTTCCAAACGGTCTAATAAACCTTTATCTACAAAATTGTTGAAGAATGCCATTTCTTCCGGTGCATTTTCCAGTACATAGTTGATGATGTATTTTAACATACTTTCTGCAAGCATCATATCATCCTGTAAATCTGCAAATGCAATTTCCGGCTCAATCATCCAAAATTCTGCTGCATGACGAGTTGTGTTGGAATTTTCTGCACGGAAAGTTGGTCCAAAGGTATAGATGTTCTTAAATGCCATTGCATAGGTTTCCCCATTCAACTGACCGGAAACGGTAAGGTTGGTTGGCTTATTAAAGAAATCTTTGGTGAAATCCACTTTTCCATCTTCTGTAAGTGGAAGGTTATTTAAATCCAAAGTAGTTACCTGGAACATTTCGCCTGCACCTTCACAGTCACTGCCTGTAATAATTGGGGTGTGTACATATACGAAATCTCTTTCCTGAAAGAATTTGTGGATTGCATATGCACATAAAGAACGTACACGGAATACAGCTTCAAATGTGTTGGTTCTTGCTCTTAAATGAGAAATGGTTCTCAAATATTCAAAAGTATGACGTTTTTTCTGAAGTGGGTAATCCGGTGTAGATGCACCTTCTACTACAACTTCTTCTGCCTGAATTTCAAATGGCTGTTTCGCCTGTGGAGTTGGTACGAGCTGACCTTTTACGATAAGTGCTGCACCTACATTTACTTTTCCGATTTCTGCGAAGTTTGCAAGGGTATCTGCATATACCACCTGAATTGGTTCAAAAAATGTACCATCGTTGATTACGAGGAAACCGAAGTTTTTAGAACTACGATTGCTTCTTACCCATCCTCCGATGGTTACTTGTGTATTTTCGTATGTTTCCCTATTACGGAAAATATCTCTAATGTTTACTAATTCCATCTTTATAATCCTCCTTTACTCTGCTCCACGATATTTTTCTAAAATGCTTTCTCTTACTGCACTTTGATTTAAAAGATAAATATTTCCTGCATCAGCATCACCGGAACCACTGTATTTATAAATACTTTCTGCATCCGGGAATGTTTCTCCATTTGCAGTAATAATAGACTGTATATATTTTTCATGTGCTTCTGCATCTGTCTGTAAATTATCTTGTTTTACAACTTCTGCAAATATCAATTCTTCTTTTAATTTATATTCTAATTCTTCTGCAAGCTGTACTTTAATATAGGATTCTGTAAGACCATAGGCTTCTAATGCACTATCAAACATTTCCTTTGTACCAAAATAC
>JAFWXB010000213.1 GCA_017523185.1 Lachnospiraceae bacterium
GCGTTGCAGAAGATGATATTGAGAAATTAGTAGATGGTGCTGTTATTATTGCAAAAACAAAAGCATTAGATGAAGATGTTAAGTTTAAAACGAATACACTTACAGAAAAAGATGTAGAGTCACTTCAAAAAAAAGTAAATAAGATTGATACAACGCTTACAAGACCAAATAGACAGGAGTTACTGGAATTACATCAAAATACAATTGAAGCAGCAGAAAATGATATTGTAGATGGAAAGAATTTTCTTGAACGAAACCGTGAATTTTTAAATTCTTCTGAAATTGCTGAAATTGTAAATGAAGGTGGTACACGACGTGATGTTTTAGCAAAACAATTAGCCGGAAAAGCACTTGATGCACAGGAAATTTTAACAGATGAAGATTATCGTGCTGTAAATGCTATTAAAGTTAATGGTTCTGATGCAGAAATCGAATTGAATGGAGTAAAATATACAAGTGCTAGTAATAACTTTTCTATTAATGGACTTAGTATTACTGCTCAAGCAGTTACCGGTGCAGGAATAGAAAATGCCATTAGTATTACAACAAATACCGATGCACAAGGTATTTATGATAAAGTAAAAGACTTTTTAACAGAATATAATACTTTAATAAATGAAATGACAAAGCTTTACAATGCAGAATCTGCTCGTGATTATGAGCCACTTACGGATGAAGAAAAAGATGCCATGTCTGATGAACAGATTGAAAAATGGGAAACAAAAATTAAAGATTCCTTACTTCGTCGAGATACAACCTTAAATGGTATTATGTCTGTTATGATTAATTCTATGGCACAAGTATATGAAATTGGTGGAAACAAATTAAGTTTATCTACTTTTGGAATTTCAACTTTAGGCTTTTTAAATGCAGCAGATAATGAAAACTATGCATATCATATTGATGGTGACCCAGACGATGAAAATACTTCCGGAAAAGAAGATGAGTTAATGAAAGCTATTGAAGCAGACCCTGAACAAGTTATGGAATTTATGCAAAAACTAACCACTAGTTTATATTCAGCTATTGACAATAAAATGAAATCTACAGATTTAAGCTCTGCATATAAAGTTTATAATGACAAAGAGTTAGAATCGCAGTATAATGAATATACAAGTTTGATTAGTAAATGGGAAGAAAAAGTTGCAGATAGAGAAGATTATTATTATAAGAAATTCTCTCAAATGGAAAGTGCAATGGCAAATTTACAAAGTCAGACAAATTCATTAAGTGGACTATTAGGTTAGGAAGGGTAGGTAAAGAATGGCAATCAACAATAGATATGCAGCGTATGCAAATAATAAGGTTTTAACAGCTTCTCCGGCAGAATTGACATTAATGCTTTATGAAGGAGCAATTAAATTCTGTAATATTGCAATTGTGGCAATTGAGAAAAACGATATTCAAAAAGCACACAATAATATTATCAAAGCAGAACGTATTATTATCGAATTTCAGTCAACACTCGACCATAAATATCCGGTTGCGAAAGATTTTGACAATGTGTATAAATATCTGATTCGCAGACTTCGTGACGCAAATTTCAAAAAAGACAAAGAAATCTTAGAAGAAGTATTACAACATTTAAGAACAATGAGAGATACTTGGAAAGAAGTTATGCGTACAAGTCAGGGTGTAAGACCATAACATAGTTATAGGAGAAATTATGCATCGAACCTATGTAGATATTATGATTCAAAGCTTGAAGAAAAAAGTGCAAGTATTGGATAAGATTATAGAATTGAATATTATGCAAAAACAACAGTTAGAAGATACAAAATCTGACCCTGATGTATTTGACAAAACAGTAGAAGAAAAAGCTGTTTTGATAGAACAACTTGAACAATTGGATAGTGGATTTGACAAGTTGTATGAACGTGTAAAATCAGAACTTCGAACAAATAAGTATCTTTATACTGCACAAATAAAAGCTATGCAAGAATATATTCGTTTGATTACTGATAAAAGCATGGAAATTCAAGCACAAGAAGCTCGTAATCGTGAACTTATGACACGAAAATTTGCATTAATTCAACAAAGAGCAAAAAGTGTGCGTACAAATACAAAAGCTGTGAATAAGTATTATAAGAATATGATGCAATTAAATTATGTTGCACCACAATTTTTGGATAACAAAAAGTAAGTATATTAGAAATAGAACCAATAGATATGAAATTACATTGGTTCTATTTTTGTAAATTAAATACAGAAAAAACAAAAAATTTTTATTTTTCCTATAAAGTAAAAAACAAAATAACCGATATATGTAATAAGTAAACAAAATCTTGTTTATCTGTGACGGAGTTTCAGCAAAGCGTACGGTTGCAGACGAAGTCACATCATAAATTATTTTAAATTGAACGCAGCAAGGAAGCTGCAAATTTTTCAAGGAGGAAAGATTATGGTAGTACAACACAATATGCAGGCAATGAATGCCAACAGAATGTTATCAATTACAAGTGATTTACAGGCTAAAACAACAGAAAAATTATCTTCTGGTTACAAAATCAACCGTGCAGCTGACGATGCAGCAGGATTATCCATCTCTGAAAAAATGAGAAAACAGATTCGTGGTCTTGACCAGGCTTCTACAAACGCTCAGGACGGTATCTCTGCAGTACAGACAGCTGAAGGTGCTTTAACAGAAGTTCATTCTATGTTACAGCGTATGAACGAATTAGCAGTTCAGGCAGCTAATGGAACAAACTCTGTATCTGACCGTCAGTCTATTCAGGACGAAATTGACCAGTTAACAACAGAAATTGACCGTGTTGCTGAAACCACAAAATTCAATGAAACATACTTACTTAAAGGTAATGGAAAAACAGCTACATTATCTATCGCAGCTAAAGATGCTGGTATTACAGGTACATTACTTGGTGCAGGAACAGGAACAGCTAAATTCGTTATGGCAGCATTAAAAGAAGGCGATACTATCAATATTGGTAGCAAGGGATATACTATTGGTACATCTATTGGTACTATTTCAACAAATGTTCCAGATACTAATGGTTGTATCATTACAATTAATGGAACTGCTTATGAAGTATTAGAAGATGCTACTGCGGAAGATAATGTTGATAACAAATTCTCAGCAGAAGATATCAGATCTATGATTAAAGATGGTGATACTGTTGTTATTGGTACATATAAATATGTAGCTATGAAAGACCAAGATGCTGAAGGTGATGCAGGCTTTGGTATTAGTGATAATGATGCATCTATTATTACAACACAGAAAGCATATGAATTAATTACAAAAGAACTTCTTTCAGCAAGTTCTATTGGTACAGACCCAGGAGCAGAAGCTCATACAGCAAGTGTTTTCACAAAAAATGATGCTGGAGATATGGAAATTACAATTAAAGAAGGTTCTGTTAAAACTCAACAGTGCTTACAGGTTGGTTTACATGTAGGTGCAGATGCTGATGAAACTAATAAGATTACATTCAACATTGATAAGATGGATGCAGCAGGACTTGGTATCAAAGGATTAAACCTTGTAGATACATCAGGTGCAAAAGCTACATATGCTATTGATTCTATTGCAGACGCATTATCTAAAGTATCTGCTCAGCGTTCTACACTTGGTGCTGTTCAGAACAGATTAGAACATACAATCGCTAACTTAGATAACGTAGTAGAAAATACAACAGCAGCTGAATCTGAAATCCGTGATACAGATATGGCAGCTGAAATGGTTGATTACACCAAGAATAACATTCTTGCTCAGGCTGGTCAGGCTATGCTTGCACAGGCAAATCAGTCAACACAAGGTGTATTATCATTACTTGGCTAATCAGTCGTTTTAAGCTTAATATAGAAAGCAAATTAGTGTAGATATTTTTACACTTAAAATCTATGAAATCTAATATTATATATGTAAATAAATAGTATATTGTTTCATAAAATAAATAGAAAAGCGACGGGGAAACTCGTCGCTTTTTGTAATTGTAAAAATAGAAACTATTTTGATGTAATTTATACTATAAAATAAAAGAGATATAAGGGTTATTAAATGATGAAAAAGGAAGTATTACTTACCATTTCTTTGTTGGCATCGAATAGAAAAGATACCATTCGTAAATGTTTGGATTCTTTAATACCTATTCGTAAAGCTGTTTCAAGTGAATTAATTATTGTAGATACAAGTGGAAATCCTGAAATTCGGAGTATTTTAGAAGAATATACAGATAAAATTATACCATTTACTTGGTGTAATGATTTTGCAAAAGCAAGAAATACAGGCTTAGAACAGGCAAAAGGAGAATGGTTTTTATTTTTAGATGATGATGAATGGTTTATTGATTGCAAGGAAATCATTCAGTTTTTTACAGAAGGATATCATAAGCAATGTGGGCATGGAACATATATTGTACGAAGTTTTTTCGATAAGGAAAAGTTGGATTATAGTGATGCAGAATTAATACGATTGTTTAGATTACACGAGGGGATGAAATTTGTTAGTAAAATTCATGAGTATATGACACCTGTTTCGGGAAGTTGTGCAAGATTGAAGGCGATTGCAGAACATTCCGGATATTATTATAAAACTAAGGAAGAAAAGAAAAAACATTTTGAGAGAAATTATAAATTATTAGTAGAAATGTTGGAAGAAGAACCATATAATTTACATTTAAATACACAATTAGCACAAGAATATTTTTCTGTTGATAATTATGAAAAATTATATGAATGTGGAAAATATGGACTTGAAATATGTAATAAAATAGAAAGTTCTGTTGTTCTGAAAGAACAAGCAGGTATTAATAATATAGAACAATGTTATACACAAAAAGGAACTTTTTATATTGCAATGTTAATAGGCTTACGTCGTACACATCATTTAAAAGAAGGAGTTAAAATTGGACAACAAGCATTAGAAGATACGAATATGAGTAATCTTTGCAGAGCTTGTGTTTTTATCAATTTGGCAGATTGTTATTATCAAATCGGAAGTTATAAAGAAGCTAAAAATTATGTTGAACAATATTTATATTTAGCAGAAACAATTCCAAAAGATGAACATAAGTATTATATAGAAGTCCAAGCTCTTTTGGTTTCGAATGCACTTCAAGAATGGCAGATTATCAAAGCGTATTCTATTTTAATTTGTTGTGGATTAAAAGAGAATGATTTGAATGTTTTAAAAATGTATATCAATAATTTGAGATGGGATGCTCCAAAAGTTTTTGTTTATGAAATGATTATGGAAGCAATTATAGAAGCAATGCTTCATAATCCAAAAGAAGATATGTTTTTGGAACTTTTGCATATGATTGTAAAACAAAAAGGATTACAAGAAGGTTTATTTGTATGTTTGCGAGCATGGGAATTAAGTGGTCGTAGTGGATGGGATATTATAGTAGAAAAGTTATCAAAAGTTTCGATTACAAATTGGCATTTGCTGTGGATAAAAGCAAAAAGTGGAAAAAATGAAGAACGTGTAGCAGAACATCTTTGTAAATTA
>JAFWXB010000214.1 GCA_017523185.1 Lachnospiraceae bacterium
CTATTAAATATTCAATATGTTCTATTAAAAATTGTGCTTTTCCATAACGATTTTTGCCTTTTGTAAGTTGTTTTAAATACTGTAGACGTTCTTCGCTTTCTTCTCCTATTTTACTATCTCCCGATACAAGATACGAAGCTGCTACTTGAACTTTTCTGTCAAAAGGCGTAATTAAATATCTATATAAATGGAAAAAACTCTGAATAATTCTATCTTCTTTTGGCAGAATTGTTCCGGAAAAATCTACCGGAATTCCCAATTTGTGCATTTCTTTCAGATATATATTCATATCTGTTTTTTTCCAAGAAAGAACTAAAAAATCTTTGTATGTAATCTTTCGTAAAGAACGCTTTAATGTACCATCTTCTACTTGTTTTGTTTCATATACACCATAATCTCCATTTACAAGACGATAAATCATCTTTGCTACTTCTTTAGCTTCTTCTTGAACTAGTTCTTCTTTGGTTTGCTTATTCTTTTTTTCTGACTGTTTTACTTGTTCTATATTCTCTGTATTTTCTGTTTCCGGAACCGAAAAACGATATTCATACACACCTTCTAATAGTCTAATATCTTGTGGAACTTCTTCTTTTTCAACAAAGATATCTTCTTTATCTGAAATAGCACATTCCATATCTTCATATGTTAACTTTTCCGTACTAATAACAGGAGCAAAAGTCTCATTTACCCAAGAAATAATTTTTTCATTAGAACGATAATTCTCATTTAATTGATAAATACATGTATCTTCCTGTTTTTCCATGCGCTCTTTTATTTCATAATAAACTTCCGGTTCTCCTCCACGAAAACGATAAATAGATTGTTTTGGGTCACCTACAACAAATAATGCTCCTTGTCGCAACTTATTTGTTTTATCACATACAAGTTTCCATATTAATTCTGCTTGTACATGGTCAGTATCTTGAAATTCATCTACATAAATATAATGATATTTATTTGCAAAATAAGCTCTGGCTTCTGACGAATTACAAATGAAATCTTTGGCTCTCTGCAATAATTCATCATTCGAAACACTAATTCCATTCAAGCTATCTTTATAAGCATCCCTAGCTTGTAAAGCATACTTCATTATCGCAAAATAAGCGTATTTTTGTCCGTATTCTTTCAAAAATTCAATACAATCTCGCCATTTTATATACAAATGTTTTCCTGTTCCATCATCTGTTTTCTCTTGTAACCATTCCAACGCTTTTACATTTACATTTTTGTCCTTTTTATAAATTTTTAATTCTTTCTTGTCATACTTTTCATATAATTTTTGTATCTCTTTTAATTCTTTTTCGCTAATTCCTTGCTTTACTTTTTTAAACAAGTTTATATAATCTGCATATAAAATTGTTTTATCAAATAATTCTTCTATATTAGAATAAAAATGTTCTTGGGATTTACTTCCATTAATAAATTTTATAACTGCTTCTATAAAGTTTAATAATTCTTGTTCCAACGATTGCTTTAAAATTTCAACATTTTGACAAACAGTATCTAATTTTTGTTTCATTTCTTGCAACTTTACATCTTCCATACTTACAATATGAATATGCTCGGGTTTTTCGCAAATTGTTTCAAACGCTGTTTTTACCCATCTTTTATAATTAGAGTTTTCAAAAACCATTTTAATTGCTTGTTGCATTTCTAATATCTGTTCTTTTTTTAATGTTCCAATCCATTGTTCAATAAACTTTTGTTGTCTTTCTAATGTTTGTTCATTTTCTAAAATTGTAAAACCTATTGGCATTTTTGCTTCAAATGCTCGTTCCATTAATAATTTATAGCAAAAACTATGAATTGTCGAAATTGTCATTTGATTTAAATTTTCCAATGCGTTCTGAAAATAACGTTGTTCTTGTGCATTTTGCGAAATACGTTCTTCTTCTTCCAAACGTTTTTCAATTCTATCATATAACTCTGAAGATGCTGCATTTGTAAATGTAATTACAACAATATGCTGTGGTTTTATTCCCTGTCGAATCTGATTCATAATGCGATTAATAATAATTGTGGTTTTTCCTGCACCAGCACCTGCTTCTACAAAAATGCTTTTATCTATCTGTTCTATTATTTCTTTTCTTTTTGTTTCTTCTAATATAAAATTCATACTTCCTCTCCCATATACTCTTTACAAATATCCTTATAAGTACAATAGGTACAATCTGTTTTTGTCAACATATCTTTACTTTTACTATTCTTATTACAATCACAATCTTCCAATTTACAATAATGTTCATTTAATAATACTTCTACAAAAACTTTTCGAACTTTATCTTGAAAATCTCGAACTTGTTCTGTTGTATAAGTTACTACTTGCTGCTTTTCATCTTCTTCAGAAAAATAAACAAAACTTACTTCATCTATCAAAGGGAGTTCTCCAATTTCTTTTTGTGATTTTTCTACTGCTAAAGCATATAAAATATGCTGTATCTGATATCCATTTTCTATACTTTTTTCGTGATATTTTCGCTTACCCGTTTTATAATCAATAATACGATAATGTGTAATTCCTTTCGCATCTTTATAACAGTCAATACGGTCTATTGTCCCTTCCAAACAGATTTCTATCGAATTTTCTGTTCCTGTTTCACAACAACCTTCTGCTTGATACGATAAAAATACTTTATCAAAATTTACTTCTGACCAATAAAATTCCCATTTGTTATCAGGATTTGTATATTCCTCATGCAACTGCTGTAAATATGTTTTACATTTTATAATTGCTTCTGTACATGCTACTTGATACGCTTCTGTTAATTGATAGGTAGAATATTGAAATACTTGTTGCTTTTGTTCTTCTACTATCTCTTGAAAACTATATTCTTGTAATTTTGTTGGAATTTGCTTTGCACTTTCTTTCCAAAACCACTCTTTAGCATAAGTATCTAAAATTCCATGTATGAGTCTTCCTATTTCTACCGGCTGAACAAAATATTTTGCTTCTGATTTTTTAAATTCTTCATTCGGAAGATGCAAGACATATTGATAATAATAATGTAATGGACAATTTAATAATGTCTGTAATTTTGTAGCACTCATAATGATTGGTCTCGAAATATGCCAAATATTATCTTCCCTAAAAGAAACATCACTTGTAATAATATGTGAATATTCACTTAGTACAATATCTTCCTGCAAAACACCTGCCATTTGTAAGAAACGCAAATAACAAACAGAAGGTGACATTTTTCTTAAATGAATCGTATCATAACTACAATATCCAAAATATAACTGTTGTGTATCTTTTTTTGTTAAAAGTGTTTGATAAATGTGTTTTCGAACCTCATGCTCTTTTTCACAATGTAATGATACACATCCTGCCCCCTTATCCAAATACAACTCTAATTCTGCATCTGATAATACTGAACTATCTATCAACTTATTTGCTATATAAACAGAAGAAAGACCTATTAAATATATATACTTACGTTCTAATACATGCACTTTATGCCCTAAACGTTCCATAAGGATTGCATCTGTTATTTCACTATCTTGACAAGTAAGTTTTGATATTTGTTCTAACAATACTTGCACAACTTGGTCCATATTTTTAGATGTACCCATATATTGAAAAACTTCTCCTGCTTCTTCTAAAACAGATTTTGTTTTTTTCCATTCTTTACGATTTCCAATACTTTTATGGGTAACAGAAACTAATTTCCAATAGATATCAGAATAAGAAATTTCTTTTCCTTTTTCTATATCAAATATCTCTATAATATTTCTTAAAAACTCTAAAAATGCTTCTTTTAATAATAATTCATGATATGTATTATTTAACTTCTGTTTTTCTAACGCAACTTCTATGTATTTTATTTTTTTTAATTCTTCTTTTACTTGTTCTATTTCTTCTTTTTTTAATTTTATTTCTTGTGTTTTTTTCTGAATATATATTTTATATACGTTTAATCCCCAACCAAGTTCTTCTCTTAATGTTTCATAATATATCTTTGTATAAGTATGCCAACTTTTTTCCTTTTCTCCAATTTCTATACCCAAACCTTCCAAAAAAATCACTTGTTTCAATGCCTGATAAGAATAATCATCCTCTGCCCAACGTAATAGCATTTTCATAAATTCCAAATAACAATTATCGCTTGACAACTGACGTTCCGTCATACAATATGGAATACCAACAGAAGAAAAAGCTGCTTCTAAAAATGGTTCATATTCTGCAGAGGTATATAGTACAGAAACAGCTCCAAATCTCTGTTTTTCTTCGAATATTTTTTCTACAATATACTGTACTTCATTCGCAATTCCATAGCCCTTAAAAAAATGACTTCCTTTTAAAACAGATGTTAATTGTTCTGAAATCTCCACATTTTCTTTCCAAAATGAAAGAATCGTATACGTTTCTTTTGTCGCTATTTCTAAAAATTCTCTCTCTAACGCTGTCAACTTCTCATAATAATTATCAAAAATACCATATTCCACTTTTTTTCTATCAATACTATCTTCTTGCAAATATTGAATTGCTTCCTGAAAAATTCTAACAGAATCATATAAGTTTTCCGTTACCAATTTTTCTTCATATATATCTATTAATTTATCTAATTGCTGTACTTTTCTGTTTTGGCTATTTTTATAAGCATCTGTTACTTGTCCCATTTGAATTTGTCTGATACAACGAAATACTTCTGTTGCTGTTTGCAAACAAATACTTTCTTTTGAAACAAAATAATTTTCACAACTTTCCTGCCATAAAACTTGTTCTAATAAAACAATCGCAGATTCATCTGATATTATATCAAGTGCTGTCCATTGACCTTCCAATGCTCTTTCTTCTTCTACAAATGTTTTTGCCAGCTCCAATAAATGGCATTGTGATACATTCGCAATAATTGCTCCACAATATTTTTTATTTTCGCGTCTTAATAATCGATTTCCATTTCTTATACTATTTGTAATTAACAAATGCGTCTCTCTGCAATTATGATTTATCCAATTTTCAAAATTTTCTTTTCTTATGTTCATGTCATATTCTCCTTCTCCAAATGGCAATGAAATACTTATACTTTTCTTTATTACACATTCTTTATAATTGTAAGATTTATTATATAAAACAGGGTATTTTTTTACAATGTACTTTTAATCTTTATTTTTAGCAAACAAAAAATATTTTTATTAAAGTATAAAACAAAAAGATTCCCACCAGAAGCAATCATTTAAAATTCTGCTTCCTTGTGGAAATCTTTTTCTACTTTATTTCATCAATAATTATTATTTACGTTGTTACTGATTTATGACAGAAGAACACCGTTCTTAATTCAATTAAAACATAAACAACCAGTAACTTTTAATAGGTATTTAATCTTTTTATAAATTTATCTCTTATGTTAAATCCATAATCTTTGGAAGAAGCCCAACCACATCCATTTACAATTTTAGATGTGCCATCTTCTTGTTCTTGCCATACAGTATTTGGATTTTCCTGAATACCTAACCATTCTAAAAATGGAGAACTACCTCTTTTTACTAACTGAAATCTAGGGTCTACACAAGCATTATTTAAAGGTTCATCACATGCATATGCTTTTAAATGTTGGATTTGTGCTCGAATACCTGTACGAACATCCGGAAATACTGCTCCACTTGCTCCATCATCTGTTGCTCCAATGCCTGCAAAATTATATTGTGAAATATCTACTTGATATCCAAAACGCATAAATCCGGTTTCTAACATTGCCTGACAAAATGCAACTTCCGGATTTACACCTTCTTGTGCACATTCTTCTAAGTACATCTGACAAAATGTTTCAATTGTTGGTGCATCTGAATTTGCATAATATGCAGGATATACTTCATTAGCATTATAGTATGCTACCATCTGTTCTACAGTAATATCAGAAGTTCCCATAATAGATGTTCCTTCTTTTACTGCCTGACCTTCAATAACAGTATATGAAACATTATCCTGTGTTACTTCACCCGTATAAGTATAATCTACCATACCATTTTGTACATACCAATCGCCTTTTTCAGTATTTACAATTCCTGTAAATTCAGTTGGACAAATTCCGTTTTCTACATAATATTCTTTTCCATTATGCGAAATAAGCCCTGAATAATTACTATCTACTTTACCGTTTTGTACATAATATGATTTTCCTTCATGTGTTACAAAATCGGTTAAATTTTCATTTAACTTACCATCTTCAAAATAGCCCCATGTATCACCACACATAGCAAGTCCATTTACGGAAAAGTCAATTCTTCCACTCTTCATATACCAAGTACCCTGCTCATTTGTTCCAAAACCATGATAAGAGAAATCTACTTTTCCACTCTTGATATACCACCAACCATTTGCATTTTCTGCTACGGTATTTGCACTAAAATCTACTTTACCATTCTTTACATACCACCAACCATTTGCATTTTTGGCTACAGTAGTTAAACTAAAGTCTACTTTTCCTCCACGGAAATAATACCAACCATCTGCTCTGTGAAATATACCATTTTTATTAAAGTCAACTCTAGCATCTTCAATATACCAAGTGCCATGTTCATTCGTTCCTAAACCATCATAAGTAAAATCAACTTTTCCATTTTCAATGTACCACCAACCATACTCATTTAAAACTA
>JAFWXB010000215.1 GCA_017523185.1 Lachnospiraceae bacterium
AGGAATGAAATGGAGAAATTCAAATCCGGTTTTGTAACAATTATTGGAAGACCAAATGTAGGAAAATCTACATTGATGAATACATTAATTGGACAGAAAATTGCAATTACATCAAATAAGCCACAAACGACAAGAAATCGTATTCAAACAGTTTATACGGATATGGAAAAAGGACAAATTATTTTCCTTGATACACCTGGTATTCACAAAGCCAAAAATAAATTGGGTGAATATATGGTAAATGTAGCAGAACGTACGTTAAGTGAAGTAGATGTTGTGCTTTGGCTTGTAGAACCAACAAACTATATTGGAGCAGGTGAACAGCATATTGTAGAACAGTTAAAGAAAATCAAAACACCGGTTATTTTAATTATTAATAAAATTGACACCGTAGAAAAACCAAAGATTTTAGAATATATTGACACCTATCGCAAAGTGTATGATTTTGCAGAAATTATTCCAACATCTGCACTTCGTGGAACAAATACAAACGATATTATTGATAGCATTTTTAAATATTTGCCAACCGGTCCACAATTTTATGATGAAGATACGATTACAGACCAACCGGAACGTGCAATTTGTGCAGAAATTATTCATGAAAAAGCACTTCATGCCTTAAATGATGAAATTCCACATGGAATTGCTGTAGCAATCGACCAAATGAAAGACCGTAAAGGTGGTGGAATTGTCGATATTGATGCAACAATTGTATGTGAAAGAGATTCTCATAAAGGCATTATCATTGGCAAAAAAGGAGCAATGCTCAAAAAAATCGGGACAAATGCCAGATACGAAATGGAACGACTTCTTGATACACAAGTCAATTTAAAACTTTGGGTAAAAGTAAAAAAAGACTGGAGAGATAGTGACTTTTTAATTAAAAACTTTGGGTATCGAGAAGAAAAATAGGAGCATTAAGGCTAAACAGTTTTCCAAAATTTGTGAGCATAAAAAATGTACCATTGCAAAACCTAATCATATAGATACGGAGGAATTGCAATGGAGAAAACATGGGACAATTTTTGGGCAACCGGAAAAGTAGAAGATTATTTATCGTATAAAAGCGAAATTTGTAAAAATAGCATGAATAGTATGACAGATAAAATAAATATATCAGATACAACGGATAACATAGAACGTACAAATATAATTGAGAGATATACACATAATAAATGAGAAAAATAATCAAAATTTTTGATGTAGAAAGAACTATTTAATATAAGTTTAACAGAGAAATAAGAAATATATATTTTTACAATAGCTATAAATAAAAAAAATTAAAATAAAAAAGGGTTAAGGTATTCATGGGACAATCAGTAGTGCTTACGGGAATGGTACTCAATGCTATGCCAATTTCTGATTATGATAAAAGAATAACAATTTTAACAAAAGAAAGAGGAAAAATAACAGCGTTTGCGAGAGGGGCACGTCGCCCCAACAGCTCGCTGTTAGCAGCAACGAATCCCTTTTGTTTTGGGGAATTTGAACTTTTTGAAGGAAAAAGTTCTTATATTATTTCTAAAGCAACGATACATAATTATTTTCGTGAATTGGCAATGGACGTAGATTCTGCTTATATGGGATTTTATTTTTTGGAATTTGCTGATTATTTTTGTCAAGAGAATAATGATGAAAAAGAAATGCTCAAATTGCTGTATCAATCATTTCGAGCATTAGAAAGTGGTAAATTTTCGACACAATTGATACGAGTGATTTTTGAATTTAAAGCACTTGCAGTCAATGGAATTGCACCAAATGTATTTTTGTGTATGCATTGTAAGCAAAAAGAACACTTGTTGTATTTTTCTACAAAAAGAGGTGGCATTTTTTGTGAAACTTGTGGAAAAACGCAAGATGTTGTACGAATACATGAATCCACTTGTTATGCAATGCAATATATTATTTCTTCTAGTATCGAAAAATTATTTACGTTTCAATTATCAGATGATGTTTTAAAAGAATTATGTAAAATAGTACGAGAATATATAACATATGATATTAAGCATACATTTAAGTCTTTGGAAATTATAGAACAAGGACAACAATTTTTGAATATCGACGGTAAAAGTGAAAAATAAATTTTTGAATTATAAATGAGCAAACATTCCAGGAATCATACAATTTAGAAACGAGAAATTATAAAAAATTTTTTGATTCAAGTAGTGAAAACAGATTCAGAATATTTACATTAAGAAGTTTATTTTAAAGATATAAAGGATTTATAAATGTAGTTTTGTATTAAATGAGCAGTAGTATGTAAAATAAGAAGTATCGATTTTTGTAAGTCGAGAGTAGTTTATTCTTAGAAATCGTATCTTGTATATATCTTTGTGTTGAAATCAGAAAATGAAACGTGTATAATAGCAAATATTATATTTTTTTGGAGGTAGTATGAATACAGATACGAAAAAAAGCAATCTTAAAAAGCGAAAACAAAATGCCAAAAAAAGACAAATATTAAAATTGGCTGGAATTGGTGCTGGTATTGTAGGACTTGTAACTTGTGCAGTTACTTTTACAAGTTGTGGAACATCTTATGATGCAGATATAAATACATTATTTCTTTTAAAAGATGGCAAGGTTGTAACTACGGATGTAGAAGTTTTTGAAAAAGATGAATATAGTGAAGAAGAATTAAATACATATGTTCAACAAAATATTGATACATATAATGCAGAACATGGAGAAAATTCCGTTACAAAAAAGACACTTTCTGTAAATGAAAATGTAGCAATGCTTACATTAGAGTATGCAGATACAAATACATATGAAGATTTTTATGGTAGTGAATTATTTCATGGAACAATTGCAGATGCAAAAGAACAAGGATATGATTTTGATGTGGAATTTGTAGCTGTAACAGATAAAAATATCAATTATTGTACATTGGAAGATTTGGAATTGGAAGAAGATTTAAAAGTAGTTATTGTAAAAGCCAATACAAAAGTTCAAGTAGATGGTAGTATTTGTTATCTTTCGACAGAAGGAGTATCTGAGTATAATGAAAATTGGGTACAAATTAAAGCCGGAAGTGTTTTAGAACGAACAGAAGATTTGAATGATGATACAGAAGTATTGACAGAACTGGAAGAAATAGAAAGTTCTGAAA
>JAFWXB010000216.1 GCA_017523185.1 Lachnospiraceae bacterium
CTACGGATAAAAATAATTTCATTACCGACCAAATCTTTATATGTATCATCTTTTTCATTTTCTAAATCATATAAAATAAGTTCCGATTCCGGTACCGGAATCATGTGACTAATTCTTAATGTACCTTTTAACTCTTTTTCACCTTTAGAATTCTTTACTACAATTCGAATAATTGGGACAATACTCTTTTTAATTACCTTTTGTTCTCCTGCTATCTGATAATCAGATTCTTTGGGTGATGACATTGGAACATAATAATTATATTTACCTAGCTTTAATACAATACCTATATACTTCCTTGTATGCGTTCTACTGTCAATTTTGTTTGAATATACATTCGGTTCTTCTTTACGCAAATATTCTATGTATTCATCCGAAACACTATATATCTTTAGTTCTTCCATTTGACCTCCGAACTTGTAAAAAAATAGGGAGCTATATGCTCCCTTGAGTTTAAAATCTCCCACTTATTGGCAGGGACTCTCCCGAGTTTAAAATCTTCCACTTATTGGCAGGAACTCTCCCGAAGATAGTTTACTATCTATCATTATTATATGCAATATATAATCAAAAATCAATATATCTTTATTTTTTTACATAATATCCATTCGAAATCCGTCTATCTACTGTTTTTGCACTAACTCCTTTACTTAAATCAATAGTTGCTTGTCTATAATTCGTTCCTTTTGGTGCCGGAGTTATACAAGCTTCACTAATAATTTTAAATAATAACCAACCAAATCCGATAATTACTAATAAAATTCCTTCTACCATATCAATACCACACCTTCCTATTTTGTTCTCTTTCCATCATATTTCTTTCCGTCACTTGTATATCTGCATCCTGTACTACTCCAATAGGTATCATAATTATTTTTTCTTGCCCAATCTCTCATTTGTGCATCCTCATTTGCTTCTTTCATCATTGGAATAATCCACACAATAATAAATCCTATAATAACTAAAAATCCCATATTTTACCTCTACTTTCTTGTGCTATTGTTTTCTTGTTAATTTAATTCTACTACTTCTTATGTCCAATATATAGTACTCATTATCTTTTTGACGTTTCTAACGTTTTTTAGATTAATTGTAACATTTCCCTCTTTTATATTAATCCAACAATTGAGCTAAGCAATTTCTTCTGAATTTCTCTTAATATCCGCTATTACATCCATAATACGTTTAGCAGTTCCCATATCATCTTTAAATAGTGATGTAATACTTCCTACAGAACGGAATGGTTCTTCCATTAATACCTTATTATCATCAATATTTCCATTAGCAACAATATAATCAACGATTAATCTTACAAATCGTATCTGATTAATATTTAAGCGTTCTTCTGACAGGAATTCACTAAATGCTTCATTTACTACTTCTCTATCAACACCAACAATATTTCGCACTAATCTTCCTATTGGTGTATCTCCATATTCTTTAATATAATCTGTTTTCGAACCAAGTTCTTCCCATAAAATCTTTTCTAAGATCTTTAAATCACCTTCCGTAAGCTTTTTATTATTACGAAGCTTATAAACAGATATATTATTACTATGTTCTTTTAAATAGAATTCTACTTTCTTACGGTAATTCTTAAGTTCATTAATGTTAAAGATTGCTTCACCTTCTGTTTCTGAAATAAATTCATCACCATAATTTACGTAGTAAACCTTTCTAACAGCTTTATCTAAATACTGAAGTAAATCTCTTAACGCACTTCTAACATTATCTAATTCAAAAACATTTACACCATTCCAAAATTCCTGTGTTTGAACCTTTTCAATCACACTTCTTTGAGCTAAAACCTGTGGAATTGTATACTTATTAGATAATCTTTCTGCTGTATCCGTAACAATCTTAATAGGTTTATTAATGTTTTTACTCTGAATTAAACCAAGCTGAATACTAAACATTAAATGGTCAAATCTTCTCGCAAGTTCATTATCTTTGGTTGGTTTTGCTAACGGTGAAATATGTTCTTTGATTTCTGAAATTTCCATAGTTTCAAGGTTCTTCCAGTTATTTAAATCACGATATTTTTCAACAAATCTAAAATGCATCTTTGTTAAGAAACTATTATCGTTCAAATCACATACTTCTCTATGTAATTCACTTACTAATTTTGCCCTATAACCAACATATTTTTCATCTGTTGTATACTTAGCAACTTGTAATTCTCTACAAATTAAAGCTTTCGTATTAAATATCTTTTCTGCTAATGTTTCCTGTATTCCACTTTGACTACCATTTTTATTAACTCTGAAATACTCAAAGTTATTACAGAAATCAAAGATTAAGAATCTTTCCTTATCAATACCTTCACCAAGTAAGTCAGGACAAAGTCTTGTTCCACGACCTATCATCTGCCAGAACTTAGCAAAGCTCTTTACTCTCTTAAAAAATACTAAGTTTAAGATCTCCGGAATATCTATACCGGTATCTAACATATCTACTGATACTGCTATTTGTGGCATTTTCTCTTTAATACTAAATTCATCAATTAAAGAATCAGCATAATTAATACTATAATCAATCTGCTTTATGAAATCGCCACCATATTCAGGGAATAACTTAGTAAATCTTTCCACTATAGCTTCTGCATGTAATCTATTTTTTGCAAAGATAATTGTTTTACCTAACTTATCTCCACCTTCAACTTTAAGTCCCTTTTCCATTAATTCTTTAAGAACTTTATCAATGGTATCTTGATTAAATAACCAAGTATTGATAGCAGAACTGGAAATATCTTCATCTACACTTTCATCTGCTTCAAAAGTTTCATCAAAATCCTCTTTTTCTTCTTCTGATAAATCATTGTAATGAATACCATCTTCAAGAATTTTAGATTTGTATTCTAATGTTGAATAACTTACCAAGTATCCTTCTTCTACTGCTGTTTCTAATTCATAAGCAAAAGTAGGCACTCCTCTTTCCAAATCAAAGATACCATAGGTATTTCTATCTATTTCATTCTTTGGTGTTGCTGTCATACCAAGCAACATTCCATCAAAATATTCAAAGATTTCCTGATATTTCTTATAAATTGAACGATGTGCTTCATCACAAATAATCAAATCAAAATGTCCTGGGGTAAATAATTTCCCACCAAACTCATTTTTTCTACTATCGATAGCATTCATCATTGTTGGATATGTAGAGAAAATCATTCTACTATGTTCAGGTTCATCCTTTCCTTCACATAAATTACAACATGATAAATCATCTAATAGCTTAGAATAACTGTTCTTTGCTTGTTTTACTAAGGCAGTTCTATCAGCTAAGAATAAGATGTTTTTTACATAATTATGTCTTCTTAAAACATCTACAATACTGATACTAACCCTTGTCTTACCTGATCCTGTAGCCTGAACAAGCAGCATTTTTCTATGTTTATTATCAATAGCATCACAAACAGACGTAACTGCTTCTTTCTGATACGGTCTATTTGTAATAGTGTCTTTAATTTCAATACTCTCTAATGGAATTCTTTGCTTTCTTCGATCAACTTCTAATTGAAGTTCATCTTGGGTAAAGAATCCATAAACTATTCTTCTTGGATATCCTACATAATCATTTGTGTAGAAAATATCAAATCCATTTGTAGTAAAGATTAATGGTCTTTGATTATATTCGTTTTGTAAGCAATCTGCATATAATTTAGCCTGCTGACTTCCTACAACTGTATCCACAGAAGCCTTTTTTGCTTCAACTACTGCTAAAGGTTTTCTATCTTTGCCCCATAATACATAATCAACATATCCTATTCCTGTATTATTAGGCATTCCCTTAACTGGTTCTTCTACAGAACAGTTATTTCCAATAATCCAACCAGCTTCTTGAAGAGCTATATCAATATATCTCTTACGTGTTTCAGCTTCACTTATCTTATCAACATGGAATTCTCTTGTTTCCGTATGAAGTTTACGTTCTTCAGCCATTTGCTTACGTAAATCTTCATTTTCTTTAATAATTTGTTCTAATTTCTTATCTTTACTGGATAAATTATCATAAAGCTCTTTAAGTTCTTCTGCTTTTACTCTCTTTTCTGTTCCCAAAGCTAATAAAGATTCATCAAATGACTTTTCTTTATAATCTTTGGAATAAGAATAATCAATCCAATCACAAAACTCATATAAATCTCTAAGTGAAGTTACTGCTGTATCACGTTTAATCTTACTATTAGTATGAACAGCCATATTACCAACACGAATTACATACTTAAGCATGGGAAACAAACGTGGTTCAATAATGTTCCTAAAGGTTGTTTCATGAACCAAGCTTGATAAATTATCCCTATACGGAATTTGAAGGTCTGCATCATAGGAATATACAAATCGTACAGCTAATTCCAATGCTCTTCTACATAGAATTGCACATGTAGATGGAGATATTGCTATACTCTTTTCAGCTTCTACTGATTGTAATGCAAAACTCTTATATTCTTCTTTCTTTAATAGGTAATCAAAATTAGTTTTCATATCTGTTCATCCTCTTTTGTAAAGATATTAAACTTCATACTTATATTTTCCTTTTTATACAGCCCATAAATAGTAATGTTCCTTACTTCTTTCTGCTATATAAAAGGAAAAAGGATTTGCTTGATAGCATTAGTTAGAAAAAAATATTAATTAGCCAAAATACTGTTGCATTAATGAATCCATTAATTTCTGCGTTTCTTCTAATGATTTCTGTACTTTAAATTTTGATTTGTCGACTTGTTCAACAAATTTTTCAAAATTAATTTGTTGTTCTATTAATGGTAACATAATTGATAATTCTGCAATATCTTGCAAACTCAAATTAGCTCTACCTGTATCAGATTTCATAGAATTATACATCATTTGTGCTTTTTCAGAATTAAGATAATTCAACAAATATTTATTACTAATTCTTTTATCTTTTACTCTGACCAATGCAGCAGCTTGATTCATATTCGCTTTACAATCTAAATTAAACTGTGCAGCTCTTCCTATAGAAGCACCAACAATATTAATAAGAAAATCTCCTTTATAAAGTATAGAACGCTTTTGTTTTTCATTAAATCCATCTTCAATGTATTTAGGTGAAGATAAATCTATATATCCTTCTCTAACATTTTCACTAGTAATAAAAAGTGTTTGTGAACTATCTTCTGTATAGGAAAACCCTTGCCAACTTGGTGACGCTCCCTTTGTTATTAATTCACTCAACTCACCCAAAGATACAATCGGTAAGTTTTTGGGATTTGTTACTGGGTCTCCAAACATCTCTACAAATCGGGATTTGATGAGATTATCAAGTTCTCCTAATTCTTTCACTCTTTGTTTTTTTATTCTAATTACTCGTTTAAATAAATCTGCAATATATGTCTTTTCTTCTTCATTTCTCATAAGAACTGGTGTATTAAGAATATCTTTTTTACTTACATTTAATTGAACTCCTCCACCAGCAAACCTTTTCAAATAAGAACGTACCTTAGGACTTTGTAATGCTAATTTTAAATAATCTGCATTTACTCCACTTTTAATAAATCTTAATCTACCCACACGCTGATTTAGTAATACATTATATCCTTTTGTGTTTACAACCGTTGGAACACCAAGAATTTTAGGGTCACCAGCCATATCTGTCATTGCAATAATCAAGTCACCATCATTTAATAAATAATCTTTATATTTTTCTGCATATTCATCAGGTAAATATTTTGAACTATACATAATATCAAATGAACCATCAGGTCTTATATTACTCATTCTACAATTCAATGTATTTGAATTTTCTACATAATCATCTGACTTAAAAGCATATCCATTATCTAAATCACAAATATCTTTCAAATATATTTGTTCCATTACTCCATCTCCACAAATCTAAATTTATTTATAATCCAAGTAAATTCTTTAATTCAGCTAATTCTTTCTGAATATCAGTTTCAATCTGTTCAATCTTTCCAATAATTACTTCAGTTGGTTCATATTCAACCTTTTCATATACAACTTCTTTGTATTTATTAATGGATAAATCGTAATCATTAGCTACAATATCTTCTACTGGTACAAAGAAGCTCTGTTCTGTTCTTGCTCTATCAGTTTCAGCTTCTAGATTATTAAATCTAGCAACAATATCAGGAATATCGTTTTCTTTAACTTCCTGTCTCTTATCATCTAAGCTAAATCCATCAGCTTTCATATCATAGAACCATACTTTATCTGTTCCACCTGAACCTGTCTTAGTAAAGATAAGAATAGCTGTTGATACTCCTGCATATGGTTTAAATACACCACTTGGCATTGAAATAACTGCTTCAAGTTTGTTATTATCAAGAATTTCTTTTCTAATTTGTTTATGAGCATTACTACTTCCAAACAATACTCCATCAGGAACAATAACAGCTGCTCTTCCACCTTTTTTTAAAATACGTAAGAATAAAGCCAAGAAAAGAAGTTCTGTTTTCTTTGTTTTAGTTACCTTTAATAAATCAGATGATACACCTTCATAGTCTAAACTTCCTTTGAATGGTGGATTTGCTAATACTAATGTATATTTTTCATTATCTGTATTATCTTCTGATAAACTATCTCTATAGGAAATATTTGGATTATCTACACCATGTAAAAGCATATTCATGGCACCAATACGAAGCATGGTTCTATCCATATCATTTCCAAAGAACATGTTATTGTTAAAATGGTCTCTTAGTTTAGCATTCAAGAACATATCAGGATGATTTTCACGTAAATACTGCTGTGCTTCAATTAAGAACCCTGCACTACCCATAGCTGGGTCAATAATAATATCTTCAGGCTGTGGTTTTACTAAATCAACCATCATTCTAATAATATGTCTAGGGGTTCTAAACTGACCATTTGTACCAGCTGTTGCTACTTTTGATAACAAATATTCATATAAATCCCCTTTGGAATCCATATCATCAAGTTCTAATTTATCAATTCCGTCTACAATTTTTGAAAACATGGCTGCTGTTGGAATTTTAAAAATAGCATCACCCATATATTTAGAATAAGCTGAATCACCATCTGCATGAAGATTCTTAATAAATGAAAATACTCCATTTGCAACTAAATCATACATTTCTTCAGCTGAACCTAAATTTTTAAACTTACTCCATCTATATCTCTGACAATCTTCAGGAAACATACTTTCAAATGGTACACCTAAGAAATTAGCTTCATTTTCTTTTGTAGTTTCTACTTCATCCAATTGTTTGATAAATAATAGATATGTGAATTGTTCAATAACATCCAATGGATTAGTAATACCACCTGTCCAAAATGTTTCCCATATTTTATCAACTTTATTTCTTAATTCACCTGTAATCATTTGTATATTTCCTTTCTACAATCATCGTAGTTTATATTTAAAAGTTTATCATATCCCTTTTAGAATTTCATTATCATTTCTCATAATTCTATGCTATAGTTAGATTTTTGAAATCAATAACTTCATCAAGAGCAATACTACTTGTTAAATTTAGAATATTTGATATAATAAATATAATTAAATATTAAGGACAGTTAAAAAAGCAAATCAACACCCCAAATGACATAGGGGTTTTATTTGCTTATTTTTTTGCTCAAAATTAACCTTTATTTTTGCAAAAGTTAATTTCCAATAGTTACTATTAGCTACTATATAAATTTTTATTTTATTCAAATAATAGCTTTTTCACCTTGATTTTCACAGGAGAAATAATACCACAAATACGCAAATTAAATGTTAACCGCAAAAGTTAACTTATCGAAAGGAGAATAGTTACTTATGGATGTTACCAACAAAGAAGTCTTAAAACCTAAAATAAATGGCATTGAAACCATAGAAACAGAAACACTGTTCCAAATCATTAGGAATGATCATACTACAAATGCAAGTATCCAATGTTTGGCAGAACTTCTCTATCGCCAAGAAAGTCAAATGCAGGAATTGAAACAAGAACTAAGCCATATGAAGCAGGAAATAGCAAAACTAAATTCCAAACTTAACCCACCAAAGAAAAAGACCGGACGTAAACAGAAAGAATATTTTCTTAATGGTTCTTTAATCGATAATGACGAACTTATACGTCTAATCGATGGTGAATTTATCACAATCAGCAAACTAGAAAAAGATGTCGGTGCAAAGAAAAACGTACTACGCAGACGTTATGAACGAATAAAGCAAAAACAGAAATAAAGAAAGGGAAATACAGGCATGGAAATTCTAAGACCGATTGTTCAGGAAGAATTTATTCCTCTAACTTATACTTCTTCTCCGGAAATTATCAAAAACTGCTTGAAAGAAGTTTTAGAAGGTAGTACCCTAGAGCCACAAGCAGGTGTTTTGGATAATACAGATATGACTAAAAAACAACGTGAACAGATTATCAACGAACACACGAAGAACTTTACAACTAAATATTATGAATCTGACAGAAGATGGCATTCTTTTCTGCCCGATGATACCCATCCAAGAAAGCAAAGACCGATTGCTAAACGAAAATGGGAAGACCTTGAAAAGGCAATCCTTGATTTTTACGAATCACAAAAAACAGAAGAAAAACGTAAGAAAATAACCTTACGCACTCTTTATCCGGAATGGTTTGAATATAAATGGCAGGATACCAATAATTCTAACTATATGAAACACATTGATGGAGAATGGAAACGTTTTTACTTGAAAGACGAAATCATTGATAAACCTATCGTGGAATTTACCGCTTTACAGTTAAAAGAATGGGCAAGAAATAAAATCATTACAGAAAAGATGACAAAAAAGCAGTATTACAACATGGCAATTATTATCCGCCAAAGTCTTGACTACCTTGTGGAACGTGGAGAACTGTCCGTAAACCATTACAACGAATTTAAGGTTAACACTTCTCTCTTTACTCCAGTAATTCCCAAAGAACCGGAATACGAAGTTTTCAGTGAAAAGGAAGAAAAAGATATTAAGGAGATGGCTATGGCTGAATTTATGGCTAATCCGGAACGTACAGCACCACTTGCCGTAGTTCTTAACTTCTCCTTAGCTTTAAGGGTTGGAGAGCTTCTTTCTCTTAAATGGAAAGACTTAAAAGAATCTTATCTGCATATCCGTAGAATGGAACAAAGACAGTACACAAGAGACGAAGAAGAAAATTGGCAGCTTCATATCGAAGTCGTGGAACATACCAAATCAGATGCAGGAAACCGCACCATTTATGTAGTATCTTCTGCTTTGGAAATCTTCGAACTGATAAAAGAAAGTAACTTAAACAATGGTTACAAATGTGGACCGGAAGATTATATTTTCATGTCAGATAATAAAAGAATGGCTGTCCATTCCATGGATTGGTACTATCAGAAATACTGTCGTGACCTTGGTATCGTGAAAAAAGGAAATCATAAAGTAAGAAAAACTGCACTTACCAAAATCGGAGACAATCCAAACATTAATCTAAAAGATGCCATGGAGTTTGCCGGACACAAAGACGTAAAAACTTTTATAACTCATTATTGTTTTTCCCGTTATTCCGATGAATAGAAACGAATAGAACTAGAAAAGACACTAAACAGTTAGACCGGAAATTTCGTGTAAAAAGTGGGTTATAGGACAAAATGTGTTGATGGCTAATCCCAATTATTAAATGTTTTGTCATATTTATGAAAGTCACTCCATACTATGGCATCACCCCAAATTGATAAGCTTTTTTCTAATCGATTCTTCTCATTCATCCTCTGATA